>NZ_JBFTRT010000511.1:0-3663 GCF_056399685.1 Pedobacter sp. 01N416 | reverse complement strand
GGTATTTACCTGATTGATAAGCTGTTTATTTACAGGAATGATCCGCTCTTTATTTCTTTTACCCAATACCTTTATCGTTCCCGAATAAATATCTATATCTTTTAACTGGAGTAGTTCTGTTAAACGCATGCCGGTACCAAAAAGCAACTCGATTACCAGATGATCGCGAACAGAAGAGAAGCTTTCATTAAAATAATGCTCCGAATCCAATAGCTGATCCATCTTTTGCGAATCAACAAATACGGGTAGTCTTTTGGGTATTTTTGGTGCTTTAATTAAAACGGTAGGATTCTGATCAATCTTTCCGCTTCGCTGCAAAAATTTATAAAAACTCCTCAACGTCGAAATTTTTCTATTGATGGTCTGTTCTGATACTTTCTTCTCCATCAGATCTACCATATAGCTCCGTAGGTGAATATGCTTAACTTCTAAAAAATTTAGCTCGAACGTAATATTGACATACTCTTCAAACTGATCTAAATCTGTTTGATAAGAGGTAATGGTGTGCTGAGAATAGCGCTTCTCGTGAGTTAAATAGGTTATAAAACTTTTTAGCAACATTCAATATCTTTTTGAGGGGCATTGATATGAAGTTACAAATAGTTTTGATATAAAGAAATCATTAATTAATTGTTTATTGTAAAGTTTTTGATTTCTTTTTAAAACAAAAAAGTCCTCCCGATTTTACATCAGAAGGACTTTAACGTATTTATATCTTAAACAACTATGCAGTTGTATCTTGATTCATATTCTGAATGTAAACAGCATGTTTAATTTCAGTACGGCGAGCAACGGATTTTTTCTCGTATGCTTGGCGACTACGCAGTTCTCTCAATACACCAGTTTTTTCAAACTTTTTCTTGAAACGTTTAAGGGCTTTATCTAATGATTCGCCGTCTTTAATGTTGATAATGATCATAACGCTGAAATACCTCCTCTCGTGGTTTTTAAAATTTCCCGTGCTATCGGGGCTGCAAATGTAAGCAAAATATTGAAAATGAGAAAGGTTTTATAAAAAGAAAATTTATTTAAATCGTTGGTTAAACTAAACTGTTGTTTACCTACATTTATATATACATTATATGATATGACAACAGGCAAAAAAGTAGGCTCAATTATCGCGGTTATAGTTGTTATTTTACTAGTAGCAATTTGCTATTACCGGTATTTCTTTGTTTTTGGCGAAGGCGTTAAAGCCGGCGAATTAAATTATGTAGTAAAGAAAGGTTATCTGTTTAAAACCTACGAAGGGAAATTGATCCAGAGTGGGGTAAAATCCAGACAAGCGGGAACATTACAAAATAATGAGTTTGAGTTTTCTATTGCAAGTAAAGAAATTGCAGATAAAATGATGGCCAATAGTGGCAAATTTTACGAACTCCACTATAAGGAATATAAAAATACCCTGCCTTGGCGCGGATTTAGCGTTTATGTAGTAGACAGCATTTTAACTACTAAAGATATACCGCAATAAGCTGAAAGTCCAAAGACCAAAGCTTAAAGCGCTGTGCAGGTAGCTTAGAGTATCTATATTTGCTTTGTTCTTTCAGCTTTGGTCTTTAATCTTTTTTCCTAGGTACCTTCGCTCCTTCTTTCCTGGCTTCCGATAATCCGATAGCAATTGCCTGCTTTTTAGAAGTCACTTTTTTACCTGATCCGCTTTTAAGCTTACCTTCTTTCATTTCGTGCATGGTTTTTTCTACTTTCTCACCAGCTTTTTCTGAATACTTTGCCATATTTTTAATTCATTAGTTCAATGGTCAATAGTTCATTGGTAATTGCCCATTGGTTATTACTTTTTAGTCTTTTAATCTTAGTAAAAACACCGGCAATTGAAAGTTGGTTTTGAAAATTTTAAAACAAAAAAATCCGGAGGTGGTTAAACCGTCCGAATGCTCATAATATATTTGGTTTTTCGTTAACTAAGTTCCAGCTTTAGTCTTTTAGCTTTAAGCTAACACCTCTCTTGCGATTACAATTTTTTGTATTTCAGACGTTCCTTCGCCTATTGTACATAATTTACTGTCGCGATAAAATTTTTCTACCGGAAAATCTTTGGTATAACCATAACCGCCAAATATCTGAACAGCTTCTGTTGCTACCCTTACCGAAACCTCTGAGGCAAAGTATTTTGCCATGGCCGATTCTTTTGTCATGGGCAAATGCCTGTTCTTTAAATCTGCCGCCTGGCGGATCAATAATTCGGCTGCTTCAATTTCGGTAGCCATATCAGCCAGTTTAAAACTAATGGCCTGAAAGCTGGAGATTGGCTGACCAAACTGCTGGCGTTGTTTTGAATACGCTACCGCAGCATCAAAAGCACCTTTTGCAATACCTAAAGCCAATGCCGCAATAGAAATTCTTCCGCCATCTAACACTTTCATCGCCTGTTTAAAACCTTCGCCAACATTACCCAATAAATTAGCTTTTGGCACACGGCAGTTATCAAAAATCATTTCTGTGGTTTCTGATGCACGCATGCCTAATTTATTTTCTTTTTTGCCTGCTGTAAAACCTGGTGTACCTCGCTCTACCACAATGGCCGAAATCCCTTTCGAACTTCCCTGCTCCCCGGTTCTTACCATTACCACAGCGATATCGCCGCTTTTGCCATGGGTAATCCAGTTTTTTGCACCATTTATTATATAGTCATCGCCATCTTCAACAGCGGTGGTCATCATTCTCAACGCATCCGAACCTGTGTTTGCTTCTGTTAAACCCCAGGCACCAATCCATTCGGCCGTAGCCAGTTTTGGTAACCACCTCTGCTTCTGTTCTGCATTGGCAAAGGCCAGAATATGCCCGGTACATAAAGAATTGTGTGCAGCCAATGATAAGCCGATTGAACCACAAACCCGGGCCACTTCTACAATTACATCAACATATTCCTGATAGCCCAATCCAGAGCCTCCATATTCTTCGGGAACCAAAACACCCATTAAACCTAATTCGCCGAGCTGTTTAAACAATTCGACAGGAAAATGCTGTGCCTCATCCCATTCCATTATATGTGGACGAATGTTTTTCTCTGCAAAATCGCGGACCATGGCCTTTACACTCTGCTGAGTTTCTGTTTCTGAAAAATCGAAGCTTACGCTCATTAAATTTATATTTTAAAGTTAGTTGAGGCAATTATAAACAATTATTTGATAGTTAATTACCATTAAATATTTGTGCAATTACAGAATGAAATGGTATTCGGTTCAATTAGTTTATCGGTTAATTTTAAACCTTGAAATTAACGGAGAAAGTTTTTTTCTATTTTTCTTACAACTATAGCCAAATAAACTAATTATATGGTGTTTTTGATGAATATAGATAAAATTGAAGGAATGATAGTAGATGAATACATTCAGTTTTTCGCAAAACATTTGTTGAAAATGGATTCTCTTAAACTTTGCAGACAATTAACTCCTATACTAGCTCAGAACAGGAAATACATAATTTTTAATTTGGTTGTCTTTTTTTGGAAATCAGGTACAGAAGCGTTTGGCGTTATTCAGCCCTGCTCTCCACTTTACTCCGTTGCACTACGTGTTCGTTCCGATCAGGTTTAGGTGGCGCGGCCAGCACTATGATTTGGGGGTTGCTTTTCAAATAATATTTAAAACTTAACCTTTAAATTCAAGGTGCTAAAAAGAAATATAAGGCGTAATCTTATCA
>NZ_JBFTRT010000510.1:0-6758 GCF_056399685.1 Pedobacter sp. 01N416 | reverse complement strand
ATCTCTGCATGGATAATCAGCAGTAAGATTGGGTATTTCAGGGAAAATGGCTGCTCGTTTTCTTATCAAACCGAAGTACAACTAACCGTTACTTTTATCGATCTCTTTGGTAACCCAAGACTTGTGACCACGGTCGATTTTGACGTTTTTGGTAGTTCGTAACAGCACAAATATTTCCATGTGCTTTTTCGTGAATATATTTCAAATATATTTGTGATATGTTCAATAGCGGCATCTTTTTGCCTATCATCATTATTTTAGGCATGGCCTACAGTATCTTGGCAAAAAAACTGACGGTTCTGGCCGCTTTTACGGGCGGGGTACTGGCATGCCTTATTTTTACCGCTGCAGGTTACTTCGGGCTTGCGATGATGACCATGTTTTTTATCCTCGGTTCTGCTGCCACCTCCTTGGAGCGGCACAGAAAGCAGGCTTTTGCCACTAAGGATGAAGAAAAAAAAGGCCGTAATGCAATGCAGGTACTGGCCAATGCCGGGGCTGCGGCCATTGCAGCTATAGTTACCCTGTCTTATCCCCGGCTGGCTTATTTGATGCTTCCGGCAATGGCGGCAGCCTTTGCCTCGGCTACAGCGGATACCCTGTCCTCCGAGCTGGGGATGCTTTATGGAAGACGGTTTTTTAATGTTATTTCCTTTAAGCCCGACCGCTGCGGAATGGACGGGGTGATCAGTCTGGAAGGGACCCTGATCGGTATAGCAGGTAGCTGTATTATTGCTGGCATTTATGCGCTAGGATGGGGATGGAGTATCAGCTTTTTCTTTATTGTTCTTGCAGGTACGTTGGGTAACCTTACTGATTCCATATTAGGGGCTGTGCTGGAGCGGAGGGGGTTGATCGGGAATGATGTGGTCAATTTTTTGAATACATTGACAGCAGCGATTGTAATTGTGTTGTTGGAGATTTTTCTTTAAGTCTGGGTTTATTTATTCCCATTACACCTTAAGCCATTCGGCACAAGCAAAAATAATTTAACCACAGATAGAAAGGATGCACACAGATATGAAAATCCGTGTTATCTGGGTGCATCTATGGTTAAAAACGCTTAACTTAACGAACATTGGGCATGGGAGACACTCGGTAAAATTTTTAATTGAGTTGGGGTTTTTTAGTTAAAGTTCGTTAACGCTCTTGAAAGTAATCAGCCAAAAGGACTATATTTATCACTATAAAATCTTGGATTGTCCTGTAAGATCATTGATAATGCTGAGCATGTACTCAGTTTTAATATTTTAAGATTGATAAATTATTAATTAACCAATGCTTTCTTTCTTGAGTTTACAAAACTCAATAAGTAAGCCAGTAACAGAAGAGGCACTGCCATCCAGATTATTTCGTGGACACCAAACTTCGCGATTACAATGCCGCCTAAGAATGCGCCTAATGAAATACCGATATTATAGCAAGATGTTAAAAGACTGTTTACAAATTCCAATGCATTATGGGGAACGGATTGAGTGGTTCGAATGTTGGGCACTAAAAATCCACCTGTATGGATCATGCCCCATAAGGAAACAATAATTACCATAGGGATAAAAATTGTTCCAAAATAATAAGCCAATATTTGCACAGCTATCAAAAGAATAAAAAAGAACCGGCTGGTTAAGATTACATTTTTACCGAGTGCAATGCCCATTAACCAGTTACCAAGAATCCCCATTCCACCAAATAGGAGCAGCATAATGCTAATTTGAGCGCCGTTCATATTCGAAATGTTTTCAAGGTACGCGGCAAGGTAGCTATAGCTCGAGAACATGGCTGCAAGTGTAAGTACGGTGGAAACCAGGTTTAGCCAAAGCTTGGTATCCTTTAAAACATACAACTGGCTTTCAGCAGATTTTTCGCTGTTGCCCGGCATAGATGGCACAACAAATAGCAGGCCTAAAAAGGCAATTAAACTGATAATACTGGTTAAGAAAAAAGATGCCTGCCAGTTATGAAAGTAATCAGCAGCATAGGTAGTTAAGGGTACACCCAAAACCGTAGCGATGCTGAGCCCAGTCATGACGACCGATACTGCTTTGGCTCCGCCTTGTTTGAACGCTACTGCTAGCGAAATATTCCAGAACAGCGGGTGGAAGAAGGCAGGCAAAATCCTCGCGATCATCAAAATGGTAAAGCTAGGGGAAAAAGCTGAAAGCAGGTTTGAGAGTATAAAAACACCCAAAACAAGGCATAATAAGAACTTGCGATTGATCTTAGAAGTAAGGGCAGTTATAAATGGAGACGATACGGCAACTGTTATAGCAAAGGCACTTAATAACCACCCGGCTGTATCCACAGAAACGCCAAACTCCCTGCTGATCGTTGGCAAGATGCCGATAACGCCAAATTCGGTAGTGATAATGCCAAAGGCACCTAATGCCAGTATATATATAGACTTATTCATATATTCAAATATTTCGATGTGTATAGGTAATTTGTTTCTAATTTCATGTGTAAGTGCCCTTAATCCTTTAACGAATTTAGGCAGGCGATGTACTCATTGAGCACTTTCTCGTTCAGCAGGTATTTGAAATTACGTCCTTCTTTTTGAGGCAACAACAGGTCTGCATCAACCAGTTGCTTTAAATGGTGGGAAACGGAAGGTTGTGTCAGGTCTAAAAGATCATTTACTTCTGCACAATAGAGGCAATCTTTCTTTTTTTTAAATTCCTGTAAAATGGCTATCCTGTTGGTATCACTTAGTGCCCGGGATATCTTTTCTATCTTTTTGTTATCCATTTTTCTTGCTTTGCTCCAAATTAACAAGGGGTAAAGCCTTGGCAAAGGTAAATTTTAATATTGATATATAGAAATGTATCTATGTTTATTGATTGTTTTAGGATAAAGATTTTTAGTCATCAGGGAGATCCCAGTAAGAAGTGGCAAAATCCAAGATCTGGTTTGCATATATCCCTTTAGCAAGATCGAAAAAAAACAAAGGCAGTCAGTTTTAAAAAGACTGTCAACCGCGTTATTTAAATAAATAATATAAATCCTATAGGAATACTAGATTATTATTTTTAGCTTTGCATCATTATATAATACTTATCCAGAAAGACTGAGGGAAKGGCCCTATGACGTCTGAGCAACCTATACACTTGTAAAAGGTGCTAATTCCTTTCTGCCCAAGGGTGGAGAAGATAAGTTGGTTATGCATCCGCATGCTAATTGATTTTGAGGTCGCTCAAAGTTTTTCTGGTAAAAGAACTCCTAAAAAAATCAGAAAATGAAGAAAACTTTTACACTTTTTACGGCTATTCAATTGCTCTGGCTTCCTTTATTGGCGCAGAATAGGCTGAGTGGATTTAAAACCCAAAATATTCCGATACAGCGTGTTATTGAGCAGAAATTTGATGCCGGGCTTAATAAAGAAAATATAGGGGCTACCATAAAAGAACTTTCTGCCAACCCTCACCACTTGGGTGCTAAAGGAAGTAAAACAGTAGCAGAATCTGTATTGAAAAAGTTTAGAAGTTATGGCTGGGACGCAAAAATAGAGACTTATTATGTTTTGTTTCCAACGCCTAAAGCCCGTTCGGTAGAACTTTTAGGGAGTTTAGGTATCAGCGTAAAAGGCAAGATTGTTATTGCAAAATATGGCAGATCGTGGCGGGGCACTAAACCTAAGATAGCCTACGAACATGGTGCGGTGGGCTGTATCATTTATTCGGACCCAAAAGATGACGGCTTTGTGAAAGGAGATGTATATCCGCAAGGCGCCTACAAGCCAGAATTTGCTGTTCAACGGGGATCGGTAATGGATATGGTAATTTATCCCGGTGATCCATTAACACCCGGAATCGGTTCTACCAAGAATGCCAAAAGGTTGGAGCGGGCAGATGCCAAAACGATTCTTAAAATTCCGGTTCAGCCCATTAGTTATCACGATGCTTTGCCATTGCTTGCTGCACTTAAAGGTGAGGTGGTACCTACCGATTGGAGCGGTGGCTTGCCCGTTACCTATCACATTGGCGATGGAAGTACCGTGGTCCGTTTAAACCTGGCTTTTAACTGGGATATTGTGCCAGCATACAATGTTGTAGCAAAACTTGAGGGAAGTAAATTTAAAAATCAGTGGATTATACGTGGTAATCATCACGATGCCTGGGTAAATGGCGCTGCAGATCCGGTAAGTGGGCTGGCCTCCCTTTTGGAAGAAGCAAAATCTATCGGAAAATTGGCAAAGGCAGGTATAAAACCTAAACGAACACTTGTTTATATTGCCTGGGATGGAGAAGAACAATCGCTTTTAGGTTCAACAGAATGGGTAGAAGACCATGCAGACGAGTTAAACAGTAAAGCGGTTGCCTACATCAATTCGGATGGCAATGGCCGTGGCTTTTTGGAAGCTGGCGGTTCCCATGCTTTAGAAAATTTTGTTTCAGAAATTTCGAAAGATGTAAAAGACCCTCAGGTTGGTTCTAATATTTTTGAGCGGTGGAAAGCCAATAAAACCATTTCTACAGCCTCGCTTACCGACCGTAAGAAAATACAAGATAGCCAAACACTCGATCTGGGCGCGCTCGGCACAGGATCAGATTATTCAGCGTTTTTGCAGCACCTCGGCATCCCTACTTTAAGCCTTGGTTTTGGCGGGGAAGATGAAGGAGGAGAGTACCATACCAATTTCGATACTTACGACAACTTTGTGAAGTTTAAAGATCCAGGTTTTGAATACGGATTGGCCTTATCGCAAACGGCTGGCCGGGCGGTATTACGTTTGGCCAATGCAGATGTACTTCCATTTAATTTTTCTAATCTTCAGGCTAAAATAGCGACTTATGTTACTGAAGTAAACGCTTTGGCAAAACAGCTTAGGGAAGGTGCTCAAAGCCAGAATAAGCTCGTTTTAAGTGGTGCTTATCAGCTCGCCAACGATCCTAAAGAAAACTTGAAAAATCCTCCTGTACAGGTTGAATTACCAGAGTTTGATTTTAAAGCACTGAACTTAGCAGTAGATAGTTTAAAAACTGCATCATCAAAACTTGATCAGATCGTATCTGCTGCACTCGCTTCGGATACTAAAACTGATCAACTCAATACCTTACTTTTTCAGGCTGAAAAACAATTGCTTCTACAAGCAGGTTTACCTGGGCGTCCGTGGTATAGGCATAGCATTTATGCCCCTGGTCTGTACACCGGCTATGGCGTTAAAACCCTTCCCGGTGTGAGAGAAGCCATTGAGCAGTACCATACAAAAGATGTACAGGTACAAATTCTCGTGTTAACAACTTCAATCTCAAAACTCACTCAATTTCTCAACCAGACCAATCATCCTTAATTATAATCCATAAAAATGAAACTATTTTTTACCCATTTAATAGTCTGCTTTGTTTTGCTTAGCAGTTTGCAGGCTTTTGCTCAAAATACCATTCGCGGTAAGATCACCGACAGTAAAGATAAGCAAGCACTTATTGGCGCTACCATAAAATTAAAAGGTACCAAAATCGGCACCAGCACCAATGGTAAAGGAGAATTTAATTTAAACTTATCTCAAAAAGCTGATAGTATCATCATCCATTTTCAGGGCTATTTAGAACAGGTTGTAGCTATCAATAACCGATCAGAAATTAATGTGGAATTGAAAGAAGATGTCCATCTTTTAGCTGATGTGGTGGTTACGGGCGTTGCAGAAGGTACCAGTCGCAAAAAGTTGACCTTTGCCCTAACAAAAGTGAATAACGATCAGATTAATACCGTTCCGGCTACAGATGCCTCTCAAACTTTAAGAGGAAAGGTTGCAGGGATCCAGATCAGTCAATCTTCTGGTAATTCGGGGGCAACGGTTTATCTGCGCGGCGCTAAATCGGTATCGGGCAATATTGCGCCGCTTTTGGTAGTGGATGGGTTTGTAACCGCATTAAACCTGTCTGACTTAAATCCGCAGGATATAGAATCGATTGAAGTGGTTAAAGGCGCAGCGGCTTCGGCCCTTTATGGTACCAGGGGTGAAGGCGGAATTATCCAGGTGCTCACCAAAAAAGGAAAAGGTACCGGAAAGGTGAATATTATTGTCGATAATGAATTTGGCTTAAGCAATGTGCAAAATACGCCGCCAACTTCTCAGTTTCATCATTTTAAGGTTAATTCCGATGGTTCATTCGTGCTTAACGGCAACGCCAGGACCATCGATGTACAAACTAACGGTTATTCCCTTAACCTTCACCCATACCCAAATGTATACGATAATGTGGCTAACATGTTAAACAACAATCCATATTTTACAAATTTTGTTTCGGCATCAACTGCGGGCGATAAATATACTTTGTATGCATCTTTTCAAAATCAATATAAAGGCGGAGTTGCAGAACCTGTGGGTGCCGATAAAAGACAAACAGCCTTGTTTAATTTTGGCTATAAACCGGATAAAAACTTAGAGATTAACCTAAGCCTGCAATACTTTAACAACAAAACGCCTTCTTCTTCCATATCATCAAGTGGTAGCGGCTCCTTGTTATATGCTACTTCACTATACGAACCTTTTATCAATCTTCAGGAACGCGATGCCTCAGGGAAATATGCCTTTAAACCCTATGGTTTTGATATACAGAACTTCAATGTGAACAATCCTTTTTACCAGTTGAGTTACCGTGAATATGAAAATAACAGCGATAATTTACTTGCTGGTATAAAAGTGAAATACCAGTTTACCGATAAGTTGAATGCGGAGGTATATACTTCCATACAGAATGAAAATTACAATGAAACGGATTACTACCCGATTGGCTTTCAGACGATTTCTGCCGACATTACCC
>NZ_JBFTRT010000509.1:0-5907 GCF_056399685.1 Pedobacter sp. 01N416 | reverse complement strand
CTGTAGAGGAAGCTGCTAAAAATGGTGTTAACTACAAGGCCGCTTCCGCAGCTGTTCCAGGTGGCGATAACCTTGCAGGTAGAGTTTGGTGGGATAAATAATTTATATGATCCCGGTTTTTTACCAGCCGACATTGCTTATGCAGTGTCGGCTTTTTTATTCAATTGGTTTCTATTGCATTTTCATCAAACGTTTGCGCAAAACTTACTTGAGCGTATAAAGAAGTTTAGTTTATCTTTAACTCATAAGTGTATCATCTTCAGTATTAAAACTGTAATGTGCTTAACGGAATACGCTAAACGCAAATTATAATAATTCATCATTTACACATGAAAAGCATTCTATTTACTCTTGGTTTCGTTATTGTCATTCAAGGTCTTTTATTCGGTCAAACCGACAGCACGGTTATTCAATCAGTACCTAACATTAAAGAAATAAAGGCCGGCGACAAGAAAATTATTTTTCCCGAAAGCCCAAAAGGTTATTCCTTGGTATTTAAGGGAAGTAATCGTGAACCAATAGTAAATCCATCTGGCGATATTAATACCCCACTGGTTGCAACAAATGTCAACTTGTACTTCGAGCTGATTAGTCAGGTAAGTGATTCGATACGGTATGATGTATCTAAACAGATCGTTGTGCCTGGGAAATTTTCAGACGGTGGCATTAACCCACAACCTTTTGTAATCCCCGCTTTACGCGAATGGCATGGTGGTAAAGGCAATTTCTCTTTAACGGCCACCAGTAGAATTGTTTTAAATACAGCGAATGAGAAACGGCTGCAGAACGCTGCCAGCATTTTAAAACAAGAGTTGAAAGATCAGTTGGGTTTTAACCTGTTAATTGTGAAAGGTAAGGCTAAAAAAGGCGATATTTTTTTATCGTTAGGTGCAACAGATAAAAGCATTGGCGAAGAAGGATACTACTTTAATGCAGATGAATATATTACCATTAGTGCAGTAAAATATCAGGGATTATTCTGGGGAACCAGAACTTTGCTACAGTTATTGGAACAGAAAAATTCCATTCCAAAAGGGCTGGCAAGAGATTACCCTGAATTTAAAGTACGCGGATTTGTGCTCGATGTTGGCCGTAAGTTCTTTAGTTTACAGTTTTTAAGAGATTATGTGAAATTCATGTCTTACTACAAATTGAACGATTTTCAGATCCACCTAAATGACAATGGCTTTAAAAAATACTTCAATAATAATTGGGCTGATACTTATTCGGCTTTCCGTTTGGAAAATACAACCTACCCAGGGCTGACGGCAAAAGATGGTTCTTATACCAAAAAGGAATTTATGGCGCTACAACAGTTAGCCGATAATTATGCGGTCCGCATTATTCCAGAAATTGATGCACCGGCGCATGCGCTGGCCTTTACCAAGGTAGTCCCCGAAATTGGCAGTAAAGCATATGGTATGGATCACCTCGATCTCCATAATCCACTTAGTTATACGGTTATGGAAAATGTATTTAAAGAATATATTTCTGGTAACACACCAGTGTTTACGGGTAAAGCGGTTCACATTGGTACAGATGAATATGCTAAAAAAGATGCAGAAGTTTTTAGGGCTTTTACCGATCGCATGATTAAATATGTAGAAAGTTTTGGAAAAGATGTTAGGCTGTGGGGAGCATTAACACACGCAAAAGGTACCACTCCTGTAAAAGTAGAAAATGTGGTGATGAACACCTGGTATAACGGTTATGCCAACCCTGTTGAAATGAAGAAACTGGGCTATAAGCAAATCAGTACGCCTGATGGATGGCTATATATTGTACCTGCAGCAGGCTACTATTATGATTACCTGAACATTAAAAATCTTTATAACAAATGGACCCCTTCTATGATCGGAAATGTTCAGTTTACACCTGGCGATCCTACTATATTAGGTGGCTCTTTTGCCGTGTGGAATGATATTGTAGGCAACGGAATTACAGAAAAAGATGTACATGACAGGGTATTTCCCGCCATGCAGGTATTAGCACAAAAGATGTGGGGAGGAAGTAATACAACTTTAACCTTCGACGATTTTAACGTTTTGAGCAAGAAGATAGGTGAAGGCCCATCATTAAACATAAGTGGAAAGCTATCTAAAAACGATGCACCATTTACAGCCCAGTTTAATTTCGATAAAAAGGACAAACAAATCAAAACTACTGATGCAACTTATACAGAAGGATATTTAAAGAACGCTTTATCATTTTCAGGAAAAGATAGTTATGCCAGGTTACCATACGCTGAAATAGGTTATAATTATACGGTTTCTTTTTGGGTAAACCCTGCCAGTAACAATTTGGATGGTGCGCTGTTATTCAAATCGCCTAACGCTACTGTAAAATTAAAACAGACAGGTACGGGCAAACTTGGGTTTTCAAGGGAAGGTTATGATATCGATTTTGGATATGCTTTGCCCGAAAATAGCTGGACACACGTGGTCATAACCGGAACCAATAAGGGCACCAGTCTTTATGTGAATGGTAAACTCGAAAAACGATTGTACGATAACTGGATCACGTTTACAGACAAAGACAAAACGAAAGTGCGTAAATCGGAAACTTTGTTTTTTCCGCTTCAAACAGTTGGCGGATTTAAAGGAAAGTTAGATGAATTGCAAGTTTGGAACAAGGTATTGTCAGATGAAGAGATTCTGGCCTTAAAGTGATAAAAAAGAATTAAACAATAACCCGTCTCGATTAAATCAGTTTTTATTAGCCGATACCGCAAATGCGGTATCGGCTTTTTTGTCTCCCGTATTTTGAATAATATTTTAAGCAAACGTTTGTGCTGTGTCGGTTTTAGACTTTGTTTTCTTAGGCTTAAAGTAGATTCAAACTGTAATATTAAACAGTCGTAGTTGTTTGATTTAGTTATTTTCTGTGATTTTGTATTTGCTTATTAATCAAACGTTTGCGCGTAGGTTTAGCGAGGCATCTCCTCAACAAAGCATTATCTTTAACTAACAAGCTACTGTAATCTCACCTGTAATTTAATAGTTATTCACTTTTACTACCGCGTAAGATTGTAGTTGTATTTTCTGGCGCTATACACAAATGATTTTTAATTAATATTTAACCCATTTAAACCAAAGAAAATGAAAAAAACAATTGCTTTACTTGTAGCTTCTTTAGCTTTTACAGTTTGTCTGTTTAGTAGTTTTACGCCCGAAAAAGTTGCCCTTTCCCCTAAAAAGGTTATGCGCCGGGGTGTAGTTACGGTTACAAAAAATTTCACGACCAGTAATGGCCTGGCTGCAGTGGCAACACTTCAGTATACCACCGGGCAGGTTTATTCGAGCATTACAGTAAGCATAGAAGGAGAGGGCAACGTTCCGCTAACTTCGGTGTCCCATTCCTCAGGCCCAATTTATGCCGATACTTTTGAAGGTTATAAGGCCGGATCTTATTATGAATATTTTGTAGATGTATTGGTAACCGGAAACCCGACTATTGGCTGGCAAATTTCAGATGCAAGCGCCGAAGCGGTGGTGATTTAAATCGCCAGCCTAAATAAAGAGTCTACTGCTTCATTGCAGCAGTTTTTTGCAGAACCGGCATTGCCAAAAGCAGTGCTGGTTTTTTTTACAACAAGAACCAAGAAAAAGCCAATCTAAAGAAACCGTAACCACTACCCAGGTTACCGTTAAAGATGAACCTAAATCTTCAGCAAACGAAAGGACAATTAAAGTAGAAAGTTCTGTTGTTACCAATCATACTGTAAATATCGATGGCAAATCCGTTCCTTATAAGGCCACAACAGGTACATTACCGGTTTGGGATGAAGACGGAAAACCGATTGCAGGCTTGTTTTATACTTATTACGAACGCAGTGATGTGCAAAATCGCGATAAACGACCTTTAGTAATCTCTTTTAACGGCGGCCCGGGTTCAGCTTCAGTTTGGATGCACATCGCCTATACTGGCCCTGTGGTTTTAAATATTGATGACGAAGGTTATCCTGTGCAACCTTATGGTTATAAAGAGAATCCATATTCTATTTTAGATGTTGCCGATATTATTTACGTCGATCCGGTTAACACTGGCTATTCAAGAGCGGTGAGTAAAGATATTCCAACCAATAAGTTCTTTGGAGTACGTGCCGATATTAAATATCTGGCTGAGTGGATCAATACTTTTGTAACCCGCAATAACCGATGGGCCTCTCCAAAATTTTTAATTGGCGAGAGTTATGGTACCACACGCGTTTCGGGTTTGGCTTTAGAGCTGCAAAACAGTCAATGGATGTATTTAAACGGTGTGGTTTTGGTTTCGCCAACAGAACTTGGTATTGAGCGTAGTGGCCCTGTTGATGCGGCTTTGCGTTTGCCATATTTTGCAGCTACAGCCTGGTATCATAAGGCGCTTGCGGCCGATTTACAAGGCAAAGATTTAACAGCCATGCTTCCTGAGGTTGAAAATTTTACCATTAATGAATTAATCCCAGCTATTTCGCAGGGCGGGATGTTAAGTGCTGATAAAAAGAAAGCCATTGCCACAAAAATGGCGCATTACTCCGGTCTTTCAGAAAAAGTGATATTAGATTACAACCTCAATGTACCAACCGATTTCTTTTGGAAAGAACTGCTGAGAGATAAAGGTTTTACAGTAGGTAGATTAGATTCGCGCTATCGTGGTATCGATAAAATGAGTGCCGGCGAAGGACCCGATTATAATGCAGAGCTAACCTCTTGGCTACATTCCTTTACACCAGCCATTAATATGTACATCCGCAACGAGCTGAATTATAAAACCGATTTAAAGTACAATATGTTCGGTTCCGTTTACCCATGGGATAAAGCAGGTGATCAGACTGGCGATAACCTCCGCCAGGCCATGGCACAGAATCCATATCTGCACTTATTGGTGCAATCAGGTTATTACGATGGTGCCTGCGATTATTTCAATGCGAAATACAGCATGTGGCAGTTAGATGCGGCAGGTAAACTGCAAGACCGTATGAGCTGGGAAGGTTACCGGAGCGGACACATGATGTATTTACGTAAAGATGATCTGAAAACGGCCAATAACCATATCCGTGAATTTATCAAAAAAGCATTACCAAAAGCAGGCGAGGCAGCTAAGTTCTAAAATTGGTCGTCATTTCGACTGAAGTGCAATCCCGAATTTTCGGGAGAGAAATCTTTAAGCGAGTTCAGATAAATCGCTTAAAGATTTCATCGCCAAACTAATTATTTGTCAACTCTTTTAGGTTTATTGGAGCGCAGGTGCAGTGTAATAATTATCGTTCGTCCTGCTTTGCGCTATATCTTTTTTATTGTTCATGTCATGCTGAGGCACGAAGCATCTCACCCCGATGAAACAGATGCTTCGTGCCTCAGCATGACAGCAATTTTAAGGTAGTGCTGTAAAAAAGTATGCCGCTTCAATCAGGGCTAGGTAGGTTAGGGCGGTGGCAAGGAAACCCCTCATAGTTGCAGGAACAGGTGTAATCTAAACCCGACCGGAGTGAGATGCTCCCGATTTTACATCGGGAGCAGAAACGGGGGCGGGACAGAACCAAACCAAAGCACCACTGCAATTGCTTTCCAAATCATGAAGAATAAAAAACTATTTACAATGCTAATTTTCCTTTACGCTGGTTCGATTTATTCCCGCAAAAACGCAAACAAAAAACTGTTCACTGCAAACTAAAAATAATTACTTATTTTTGTGGTTCAATTATGCAGCAAATAAAAACATCATTCGATTTTGAAAAACCTATTGCCGATTTAGTTCAGCAGATAGAAAAGGTTAAGCAAGTTGCCGAAAAAACTAAGGTAGATATGTCTGCCACTTTAGATGAGCTTGATGGTAAATTAGATGAAACTACCAATAACTTATATAAAAATTTAACCGGTTGGAACAAGGTTCAGATGAGCCGTCATCCCGATCGCCCGCAAACAC
>NZ_JBFTRT010000508.1:0-3721 GCF_056399685.1 Pedobacter sp. 01N416 | reverse complement strand
GTCAAAAGCAAGTTCGATATAGGTCGCAGATTTATTTTTGCCAATGTCAGCTCGACCGGCAGTTTTATCATAGATTAAAAACTCATCTTTAATCAATGTGCCCAGATTTACTTTTTTGTTGCTTACGGCAACCTTTCCGGTAATTACGGCAACTTCGATGTGTTTGCTGGCCTGATACGACTTAACCTTGAAAGAGGTACCCAACACCCGAATGTCGACCCCAGATGCAGTATGTACCGTAAACGGTCTTTTTTCCTGATGGGTAATATCAAAAAAAGCTTCG
Source organism: Pedobacter sp. 01N416 (assembly GCF_056399685.1). NCBI lineage: Bacteria > Pseudomonadati > Bacteroidota > Sphingobacteriia > Sphingobacteriales > Sphingobacteriaceae > Pedobacter > Pedobacter sp. 01N416. The sequence goes on along the minus strand of NZ_JBFTRT010000508.1, from coordinate 3,438 downwards.
CCCTCTTTTAATGCAATCTGGCGGTTGTTTGAAGCAAATGCTTTAGGATAACAGAGTTTTGCAGACGGACCTAACAAAACCACCGAACCATCTGATAAGGTAATGTGCTTCCGTTCTGTACTTCCGGTAACTACGGTAACCTGATTTTCGAGCTTCACTGGGATATTGAGTTTCCAAATGCTTATTCCCAGTGTAATGATGATGAGTACGGCGGCAGCAACCCTGATAAAAGGCTGTAATCTGAATACTTTGCCATGTTCTGGCTTTTGGTGCATAGCGGCCTGAAGATGAACAAACATTTGCTGCCCTATTGCTACTTTCCGGTCGGCTGCCAATTCAATATTTTCCTGATTGAGCGTGGCATACCACTCTTCAACTTTTTTTTGCTCTTGCGGACTTGCCTGCTTATTGAGATATTTCTGCAGCAGTTCCTTTGCCTGTTCTTCTGTCATTTAAATACATGTCAGTTGAAAAGCAGATCGGTACTAACCAAGAATGTTATCTATAAATTAACTTTATGTTAAGCCGATTAAAGCCGCAATGAGCAGGATATAGGAAAGGCTTTTTTTGAGCAATTTTAGTGCTGCAGAAATCTGGTTTTTTACTGTCTGAACCGAAACATCAAGTTCTAAAGCTATTTCTTTGATGGATTTTTCCTGTTTTCGGCTCATCGAGAATACCAATTGCATTTTTACGGGCAAAAGTGCAATGGCGGCATCAACTTCTAAATGAAGCTCTTTTAAAATCAGTTTATCATCAGCTGCTGCAATATGCTGCTCATTCATTAGTGTTTTAAGTGCAGTTTGGTGATATTCTTTAATGCTGCCTGACCTGAAATAATTAATCACCTTATATTTTACAGCACCATAAAGATAGGCACCGAGGCTTCCTGTTAGGCTAATCGCTGTTCGGTTCTCCCAGAGGGATATGAAAATATCCTGTGTAATATCCTGTGCCAATGCCTCATCACCCGTTTTTTTAAAGGCCGCATCAAAAACATTCTCCCAGTAGGTCTGGTAGATTTCGTCCATAGCCCGGTGGTCGCCAAGTTGTAAAGATGAAAATAATGAATTGTCCAAGGGATGCCGCTTTATAAAGCGCAAAGCTAAGGGGCCAATATTCCCTTAGTATTAACAAATCTTAAAGAGTAGATGATGTGGATAATAGAATTGGGGCTTTAATAATGGAAGATGAAAAGATTCTGCGCGCATCAACGATATCCGCGGGAATATTATTCGATTGATTTCCCGCAGATTTAAAAAGATTGCCGCTGATGATTTATAGTAGAGTCTTAATGCCCTTAACTGCTTAATGGTAGGAAAGACTAAAGCTGAAAGCAAAAAGAATAAGTTTAATTCCATGCAAATCTGTGCTTCCGTGGCAGAAATAACCCAAGTTGGATAGATCCTGAAACAAGTTCAGGAGGACGATCGCAGGATCTGAGCTACGAAAATCTTAATGTTCTTAACTGATTAATGGCAAATTGCAATAGGTTCTGCGTAAATCAGCTATCAACGGGAACATGATTGATTTGTACGCTACAATTACCCAAACAACCCGGCAAAAATTCTATTCGAATGCAATTTTGCCTGATGATCGTAAATATGCGAGGTGCTCATGATCTCGTTTACGCCATGTTTTGCAACAAAAGCTTCTAAATTCCCGCTAATGGTTTCGGCACTACCAATAAAAGAATAATACAACATTTGTTCTACAGCTTCTTTTTCCAACTGATCCCAATATTGATTGATATCATCAACTGCAGGCTTTAACAATTCTCTTTTACCTGTAATTACACCCAGGAACATCCGCTTTACCGAGCTTGATAAACGTTCAGCTTCTGCATCGGTATCGGCAGCAACCACATTTACGCAGGCCATTATATAAGGTTCCTGTAAAAATGGGGAGGGCTTAAAGTTATTTCTATAAATTGCGATGGCTTGTTCGAAATAAGCTGGTGCAAAATGACTGGCAAAAGCATAAGGGAGGCCTTTTTCTGCTGCTAAGCGTGCGCTATCTGTGCTCGAACCTAAAATCCAGATCGGGATATCCAATCCTTCTCCCGGAATGGCCCTTACACTCGCACGATTATTATTCGCAGAGAAAAACTGCTGTAGTTTCTCAATATCCCTGGGGAAACTATGAACAGCACTAAAATTTTCGCCACGGATGGCCATTGCCGTAACCTGGTCGGTTCCGGGTGCCCTGCCCAAGCCCAGATCGATACGGTTGGGATAAAGAGAGGCCAAAGTACCAAATTGTTCGGCAACAATTAAAGGTGCATGATTGGGTAGCATAATGCCTCCAGAGCCTACGCGGATGCTATCGGTGCCACCAGCAATATAACCAATAAGCACAGCTGTTGCCGAACTGGCAACACCAGCCATGTTATGGTGTTCAGCAAACCAGTAACGTGTATAACCTAAAGTTTCAGACTGTTTAGCTAAATCGAGGCTTGTTTTAAAGGTATCTGCAGCAGTAAAACCATCTAACACGGTTGCAAGATCGAGAACGGAATAACGTATATTTTTCAATAAGTGATCAGCCATAAATTAATAGGAATAAAATCTATGCTGCAAAAATATCCTTAATAAAACCAAGTCTGGTTTATCTGAATATATATGACGTTTAACCAACACTAATCTGCACAAGTGGGTATTATGCAAGGAATCTGTGCAAAGTGAAAACCCGATCAGACAGCAGAGACTACACGGATATAGAAGTATATATCTTATTGTAACAAAACGTACAAATCTGCGCTCTTAGCTTAATTAAAACTTGTAATTCGATTAGCAAAACCATTAAAGGAGGAGTATATTTCTTTACCGGTATTCTAGAATATTTTTATGGATTATAGCTATTGCCTGCATCTTTTAAACTTAATTGACACATTTTTGCGTTAAATTAGTAAATAAGAAAAGACTTTAAATTAATCCGTACAGATAGTACCCTTTTCGGTACGAAAAGGCGTAATTTCGTTATAAGAGAAACAGATTTTTGAAGATGATTAAGTGCATAGCCATAGACGACCAGTTCAGTTCCTTAGCGGGGCTACAAAAATATATTGAGGATACCCCGAACATGCGACTCGTCCAGCAATATACTGATCCAGTTACTGCTTTAAGGGAGCTAGCCAACTCAGACACAGTCGATGTAATTTTTATGGATGTGGAAATGCCCCAGATTTCCGGTCTGGAACTGGCTAAGGCCATCCGCTTTAGAACCAGAAAGCTCATCTTCACCACTTCACACCAGGAATACGCTTTTGATGCTTTTGAAGCAGCAGGAGATGCTTATTTGCTTAAACCATATAGTTACGCCAAATTTGCCACTACCATTACGCGTCTTTTTGGACAGGAAATGACCGGTGGTGCCAACGAAGATTACTTTCTGGTTAAAAACAAAGAAGAGGAACACCGTGCGGTAATGGTTAAATAT
>NZ_JBFTRT010000507.1:0-6451 GCF_056399685.1 Pedobacter sp. 01N416 | reverse complement strand
TCCAAATACCGGAGATAATAAGAAGTTTGCAACCTTTGAGGTAAAGAACGTTGTTTTAAAGGCGGGCAAGCAAAAAATTAAGGTGCTGACAGATGCAGGGGGCTATAATTTTGGTTATATTCAATTTGTAAAATAAAAACAAAACATCATCTTGAAAGGCGTAAAACGTATCCTACTCATTTTGGGCGCAATTGCCATTGCGGTTGTTGTTCTTTCGAGATGCATGAATGTGACCGATCAATTGCCCACAGATGCAAGGGGCGAGGCTTATACCGGAGCGGCTACCTGTGTTAAATGCCATAAAGATTTATCGCAGTCTTATGCACATAGTCCGCATGGTTTAACTTCTAAGCCCGTGATAGATGCAACTTTATTAAAAATTTTCGCCCCTGATTCGAATAGTTTCCAATATGATGCAACCCAAAAAGTAGTAATAGAAAAGAGAGACAGCGGTATATTTCAGGTGGCTTATCACAATGGCAAAGCTGTACGTGCGCAAAAGTTTGATATGCAGTTTGGTTCAGGTGAAAAAGCCTATACTTATACCTATTGGCAAGGCAAGAAAATGTACGAACTGCCTTTATCTTACTTCGCTACTATTAAGAATTGGGCCATCAGCCCTGGTTTTCCAAAAGAAAGCTTTTATTATGATCGGGCGATAACGAGCCGTTGTTTAGAGTGCCACGCATCCTATGTAGCGACTAAAATCACACAAAAATCTACTTTTTCAAAAGTTGAGGAAATGGAAAAAGGCGCTGTTATTTATGGGATAGATTGTGAACGTTGCCACGGACCAGGTAAACAGCATGTTGTTTTTCATATGGAGAACCCTGAAGAAAAGACAGCAAAATTTATCACATTGTATAAAACACTTACCCGAAAACAAAAGATGGATGTTTGCGCTGTTTGTCATTCGGGCAATACTTTGGTGGCACAGCGATCTGTATTCGGCTTCCAGCCCGGCGACGATTTAGAGGCTTATTATTCGCAGGATTTTACAGGTTTTGGTGGTGGTAATATTGATGTACACGGTAACCAAAGTGCCATGCTAGAGGGCAGTAATTGTTATCGGAAAAGTGAAACCATGACTTGCCAATCCTGCCACAATACACACGAAAATATTAAAGGGAATTTAAGCCTCTATTCTCAGCGGTGTATCAATTGCCACAAAAGCACCAATCATAGCAAAGCCACTTTAGCTAAAGGATCGCTCAGTACCAATTGTATCGACTGCCATATGCCTAAAGAATCTTCAAAACTGATCACCTTTCAACAGGCGGGTAAAGATCATTTGAGCCCATACCGGTTACGCTCACACCATATTGCCATTTATCCCGTTATTAATAAGTAAAACCCAAACTTGTATTAAGAAATTCCCCACTATCCATTAATAGGACTTGGATTTCGTACATTTGGTTTCCACCTTAAAAAATTAGATAGTAGCCAATATGCTCATAAAACACTACTTAACTTTATTCCTCCTCCTTTTTCTCTCAACCTCTATTTTTGCTCAAAAGAAATTTACCCTTAGCGGTACCATCCGCGATGCAGGCACAGGCGAAACTTTAATCGGCGCTACAGTAAGGATTACTGGAGCTTCTACCGCAGCAACCCTAACCAATAATTATGGTTATTTTGCTTTAACACAGYCCGAAGGTACCTATACTGTGGCCGTAAGTTATACGGGTTATGCATCCATTGTTAAAACCATCAATTTAACTAAAGATACCAAGCTGAACGAAGAATTAAAAAGTGCAAACGATTTGGATGAAGTAACTGTAAGTGCCAATAACCGTAAAAACGAAAACGTTAAAAGTGCGCAAATGGGTTTGGAAAGGATCGATATGAAATCGCTTAATTCTATACCTGTACTGCTTGGTGAAAAGGATATCTTAAAAACCATCCAGCTGTTACCAGGCGTAAAATCGGGTGGTGAGGGGAATACAGGTTTCTATGTGCGCGGTGGTGCTGCCGATCAGAATTTAATTATTCTGGATGAAGCGGTGGTATATAACTCCTCTCATTTGCTTGGCTTTTTCTCCACTTTTAATGCTGATGCAATTAAGGATGTAAGTTTATACAAAGGTGGTATGCCTGCTCAGTATGGCGGTCGTTTATCGTCGGTTTTAGATGTTAAAATGGACGATGGGAACAATAAGGAATTTAAATTCCAGGGTGGGATCGGATTGATTGCCTCGCGTGTAAAAGCAGAAGGACCGATTGTAAAAGACAGGGGTTCTTTTATGGTGAGTTTCCGCAGAACGTATATCGATCTGTTTTTAAGGTCTTCGCCCGATTCGACTGTAAATGGGAGTACCTTAAATTTTTATGATATTAATGCAAAGGCAAATTATAAGATCAATGATAAAAATACCATTTATATTTCAGGCTATTTTGGCAAGGATAATATCGGCGTTAAAGACCTGTTCGAAAACAACTGGGGCAATGTAACCACCACCATCCGGTTAAACCATATTTTTAGCGACCGTTTGTTTTCGAATACCTCGTTAATTTACAACAACTATAATTATACCGTTCGCTTATTAAATGATGCGACCAACTTTAAAGCAACCTCACTGGTTCGGGATTTTAACTTTAAAGAAGATTTTCAGTATTTCAGCAACAAGCATACACTTCGTTTTGGTATCAATGCCACACAGCACCGTATTTCGCCTTTTAGTACCTATGATGCTGATGGGAATACCCTGTCGACAGAAAATGTAGCCAAGGGGAAATTTCATAAAAACTACTTTAACCTGGAGCCACGTTTTTCGGTGAGCTATCTGTTTAATGAAGAAAATTCGATCAAGGCTTCTTATAACCGGAATACCCAGAACGTCCATATTTTAACCAACGCTACTTCCAGCTCACCAACCGATCAGTATGTATTGAGCAGTACCAATATTAAACCCGAAATTGCCGATCAGGTGGCTTTGGGGTATTTCAAAAATATTCAGGACAACAATTACGAACTCTCGGGAGAAATTTATTATAAGTGGCTCCAGAATCAGATCGACTATAAAAATGCGGCCGAATTATTGGCTAACTCAAATGTAGAATCAGAACTTTTATATGGAGTAGGCAGGGCTTATGGAATGGAGCTATTTTTTAAAAAGAAATTTGGTAAGCTGAACGGTTGGGTGGGATATACCTTATCGCGTACTGAACGTAAATTTACAGAACTCAATAATGGTAAATATTTTCCCGCACGGCAAGATCGTACGCATGATATTTCGTTAGTGGGTATTTACAACATGACCAAGCGGTGGACATTCTCATCGAGCTTTATTTACAGCACTGGTAATGCCGTTACGTATCCGGCAGGGAAATATACTATAGGTGGCCAGGCTGCTTATTATTATACGCAAAGAAATGCAGGCCGAATGCCTTATAATATGCGTTGGGATGTAAGTGCAACTTTAGAGGGGAAAGTGAGGAAGAAATATCAATCGAGCTGGAATTTTGGAATCTATAATTTATTGGCCCGGAAAAATCCTTATGCCATTGAATTTATTACTGATCCTGATCATCCAGGCAAAACTGCTGCCCAGCAAACTTCGCTGTTCGGTCTTATCCCTTCAATTACCTGGAACTTTAAATTTTAAAAGCATGAAAAAACTGATTATATACTTTTCGCTGTTTACTTTCTGTTTTACAGGCTGCAAGAAAATTATTCAAATTGAAACCGAAAATGCCGATCCTCAACTGGTAATTGAAGGTGTAATTAACGATTCGCTGATCGATCAGCAGATTAAGATCAGCAAAACCATCGGTTATACCGAAGCCAATATTTTTCCGAAAGTTTCGGGAGCAAGCGTAACTGTAACCGATAATAAGGGAAATACTTATGTTTTTAAAGAAGGCACAACACCAGGAACTTATATCAATAAAATGAAGGGCGTGCCAGGTGTTACGTATAATTTAAATGTTACTGCCGAAGGACAAACCTACACCGCCAGCTCAAAAATGCCCAATGTGGTTAAAATGGATTCGATAGGGGTGATTAAAAACTTTTTCTTTGGTCGCGAACGCAAAACTGCTGCTGTATTTTTAAAAGACCCGGTCAACGAAACCAATTTTTACCATTTTAACCTTTATGTAAATGATATTTTATCAGAACGTTTTTATGTAAATAACGATCGTTTAACAAATGGGAACGATTTAAGGATTCAGCTATTTTTTAAACCACCTACTAACGACCACGACAGTGATGAGTTGAATTCGAACGACAAGATTAAAATAGAAATGGAGTGTATCGATTCCAATATTTTCGATTATTGGTATGCTTTAAGTCAGCAATCGAACCGGGGGCCAAACCAGGGTACAACTCCGGCTAATCCAACTTCTAATATCTCTAACCAGGCATTGGGCTATTTTAGTGCCAATACTTACCAGATGTTATCAGCAACTGTGAAATAGTACCCATAAATAAGTCAATTGGTATTATCCAAAACACCTTAGAATTTTTAATGTTAAATAAAACATGAAAGTATTTATAAGTGGCAACATTGCTTCAGTTGGCATAAAAGAACTGGAAGAAAATAATATTTCGATTATCCAATGGAAAGAAAACCGACAGRTTACAGCCGAAGAACTGATTGAAGCCTGTCAAGGCCAGGATGCCTTGATCAGCGTCGGGCCAAATAAGATTAATGCCCAATTTTTAAAGGCCTGTAGCCATTTAAAGGTTATTGCTTTACATTCTGTAGGTTACGATCAGGTAGATGTAGCTGCCGCCAAAAAATTAAATATTCCAATCGGAAATACGCCTGGTGTTTTGAGCGGCGCAACTGCCGACACTGCTTTTTTATTGATGCTAGCCGTATCGCGAAAGGCCTTTTTCTCGCACAAAAAAATCATTAAAGGCGAATGGAAAAACTATGAGCCATCACCCGAACTCGGAATTGAGGTAAATGGCAAAACGCTCGGTGTTTTTGGCCTGGGGAAAATTGGATTAGAGATGGCCAAAAAATGTAAGGCTGCCTACCAAATGGAGGTAATTTATCACAACAGATCGCGTAACGAAGAAGCTGAAAAAGAAATCGGAGCCAAATATGTTTCGTTCAAAGAGCTTTTGACACAAAGTGATGTATTATCTGTACATACTGCGCTAACGCCCGAAACTAAGAGTAAATTTACGCTTGATGTTTTTAAACAGATGAAACCCAATTCGATTTTTATTAACACGGCCAGAGGTGGTATTCAAAATGAAAAAGATTTGATCCAGGCGCTCGAAGAAAAAATCATTTGGGGAGCAGGTTTAGATGTAACCAATCCGGAGCCAATGGATAAAGATAATCCTTTGCTATCAATGGAAAGTGTTGCTGTTTTGCCACATATCGGCTCAGCTACCGAAGAAACCCGAGCGGCCATGGCACGGATTATTGTTAAAAATGTTCTGGCTGGTTTAAAAGGAGAGAAGTTGCCGTTTGAGGTATAAGAGGAGAATGAAAATTTTCTGTTGGGTTAATAGTTAATGGTTTATAGTCTGATGGCCATGATCCCTTAACTACTCAAATCTAAAATGGTTGATAGTCTGTTAGCTATTGGCTATGGACTATCAACCATTGGACTGCCTACACTAATCTATTTTACGGTGTACTTAAATACCGATCTTCCTAAATTTCCGTTAGCATCTATACCCTCGATAATTACTTTATACTGGCCTTTGCCATCTGCATTGTAATATTCGAAAGAAGTATTGCCCGTAGCATCGGTTACCACTTTAGGGTTCCAGTAAATGGTAGTTCTTAAATCATTGCGGTTCATGCTTGCAGGAACATCGTATTTTGGAGAATAGAACTGTTTTTCTTTGTTGTAACCCTGTGGTGAGAAAGTAAGTTCGTAGTATTTGGGTAGCATATCCATCAGCTGCGCTTTAGATATTTTAGTGCCTTTAGGTGCTTTCTTTTGATTGAATACAATAACCCCATTTACATTGTTTGCCCGGTTTACCAAGCCTAATTCATCTCTTAAAAATACCTCAACTGATTCGATCTGGTTGGCATCAAGCGTATTGATCTGGTTTACATCCACATTCATGCCATTGATAAAGATACCCATCGGGATTTTTTTGCCCTGGTTATAATCTCTGCTCACGTAGAAATTGTTATCTGCAAAAGTAACACCAGCCAACATGCCCTGTAAACAGTTAATCAGTAAACCACAACCTTTTAATCTATCTCCACTCACTTCATGGTCGGCCATTTGGCTAAGCCCGCTTAATGCCGGATAATCTTTATGGCTTACTTTTGGAACAACAGCTGCTTTAATGTTTACATCTTTTAAAGTGTGTAAATAAGCATATTGTCTTTTGCTGTTATCCAGGTAGCTGGTTAAAGCACTATCGATGTTTAAAACCTCTTCAGCAGCACTAAAGTTTCTCGTTAAAGAAGGAACAGGTGCACCGTTTAAGCTTAATGTCATGTTTTTATAGTTCATGTTGTACTTA
>NZ_JBFTRT010000506.1:0-3799 GCF_056399685.1 Pedobacter sp. 01N416 | reverse complement strand
GTTTTTGCATCAAAACTTACCGATGCGTTTCCTGATGATATGGTCATGTTTGGAAAGGCCACCCCGGCTTTCACGCCAAAAATTACAGGTTTGTTTGTTTGAGCTGAAGCTGCAAAGCCTAAACCTGCAACTGTTAATAAAGATAATACTAGTTTTTTCATCTGATTTTGAGAGTTGTTTTTGAAAATTATTTTTTAGTTTCCGTGCTTTCGCCTATACGGCTAAAACAGTACAATAATAAATAAACTAATTTGATAGTTAAAATTATTTTGTAACCGATGAAACCTTAAATAGCTGATAAACAACAAAGCCCCCAATTTCTTGGAGGCTTCTAAATAAATTATGGTTTAATACTATAAACCGAATGCAAAAGCAGCACGTAAGCCAATAAAGCCTGTAGAACCACCATTTCCTGACCAATTTTCGTAACGTAAACCGAAATCTAAACTAGATTTATCGGCAACAGAAAATGATGCGCCTAAAGTTGGTGCAACTGCAAATAAAGTACTACCACCTGTTTCAGTGCTAATTGCCGCACCTAATTCGCCAGCGCCATAAAAGTTACCACCAAAATAGTATTTAGCACCAGCTTTTAACGGGATAACACCATAACTCGTTTTTGCCCCAATAGACTTTAAAAAATCTTTTGCATCTCCTGTAGCCATTAATGATAAATAACCAGCTGAACCAGTTAAATTTAAATCCTTAGCCACTGGATGTTCGTACTGCAATGAACCGCCTACGATTAAGGTATTTGAATTTTTTTCTGTCGGTAAACCAAATTCAGCACCAATGCTTAGTTTTTGAACTGCTCCTTCTGTTTGAGCTGAAGCTGCAAAGCCCAGGCCTGCAACCATTAATAAAGAAAGTAATACTTTTTTCATGTGATTTTTATTTATTGTTCGTTAATTATTTGCATTTATAGACAAGCATGATGCCAAAAACGTTACAAATAAAATAAAAAAGACAAAATACAAATAACAAATAACTGATATACAGACAATTAAACACAAACTGAATTTATTCCAAATAGTTGTAATCGGTGATAAAATGTCTGAATAACTGTATGTTTATCACGAATAATTGAATTAAAAACAATAATTTGTCCTCTTAATTACGAGTTATAATCTAAATATATATGCAAATCTAATTCCAACAAAACCTTTGGTATTGGTCTTATTTAAATCGGACAACTCATTTTTACCCGTCCATGCTTCATATCTGATCCCTAAATCGAGTTTATTTTCGCCAGATAGCTTAAATTGATTCCCTATACCAGGCGACCAAACAAATAAAGTTTTTTGCCCATTATTTAATGGCAATGCCGCCCCTAACTGCCCTTCGGCGTAAAAACTTTCTCCCAGCTGATATTTCAAGCCAGCTTTAGCGGGTATATAGGTTAAATCCTGAACCTTAAAAAGCTGATTTCGCTTACCAAAAAAATTCATAAAACCTCCGTTTAAGGATATGGCAAAATCAGCAGCTATTGGGAAATCAGCTTTTATTGATGCACCTAAACCTATTCCAGATAAATTAACGAAGTTTCCCGATGGCAAACCTATTTCGGCACCAATACCAATATTAGGGGTATTTTGGGCTTTCAATATAACAGGTGTTAAAAATAGAAGAACTATTAAGGCATTTTTTATTTTTTGGCAAAGCATGAATTAAGCAGTAAGTTTTCTAAAAATATCTTCTAATGATTGCTGTTGGTGCATTTTTTTTAGGCCTTCGAGTGAATCTTTCGCTACGATTTTACCTTTGCTAATGATGATGATGTCATCGCAAATGGCTTCAACCTCTTGCATAATGTGGGTAGAGATGACAACCGTTTTAGCAGCACCTAATGTTTTGATMAGCTGCCTAATATCAACCAATTGGTTCGGGTCTAAACCAGAAGTAGGCTCATCTAAAATTAAAACCGCAGGATTATGGATTATCGCCTGAGCCAAACCTACCCTTTGACGGTACCCTTTGGATAACGCACCGATTTTTTTATGTTGCTCTGGTGTTAAGCCTACCATTTTGATGACTTCATCAATCCGTGCAGGTAAATTGGTAAGGTTATACGTTTGACCAACAAAATTTAAAAATTCCTTTACGTACATATCAGCGTAAAGCGGTGTATTTTCAGGCAGGTAACCAATATGCTTTTTAGCTTCAATGGCATCGTAAAGAATGCTTTTACCAGAAATTTCAGCCTCACCTGAGGTAGGCTCTAAATAACCGCTAAGCATACGCATGGTTGTAGATTTACCAGCTCCATTAGGGCCAAGAAAACCCAAAATACGACCTGGCCTGGCTTCAAAGCTAATCGAATCGACCGCCTTTTGCTTATCGTAATGTTTAGAAAGATTTTTAACTGAAATACTCATTTTGTGTTTTTTACCACAGATTTGCACAGACACAGATTTCATAATTGGTTAAACCGATCTGTGTTCACCCTTTCCATCTGTGGTTAATTTATATGCGCTGAACTTAATTTTTTATTATACCTGAACTTATCCAGTTCTTCTGATGCCTGTGGTAAATTATCGCCCGATAAAATATCTGCACCATTGTTAACCAGATGATAATAAACATTTTTTACCGGACTGGCAATGGCGCTTTTATCGATATTCCCCATGGTGCCTAAAATAGTGGTAATGCCTTTGTTGTGCAGGTATTGGTACAATTCTTTATCCGGAGCAGAAACACCAACAAAAGCTACAATACGGTTATAGGGTATGCCCAAGCTATTTAAACGTTTCAATTCTGCTTTCTTTTGAATGGAAGCTGAAATCATGAGTTCGGGTGCCAATTGATGTACCTCCTTGGCCTGATAGGCAGTATAAGTAATGATTATTGAATTACTTTCTACTTTATATTGTCTTACCTTTTCGATCACTTTGGCATAAGAARCACCCTTTTTCAAATCGATGGTTAATAAAACTTTTCCTTTGCTCCAGCTTAATACACTATCCAAAGTCGGGATTTTAAATTTTGTTTCTTTGCCCTCATCGTCTTTAAGATTGAAAGCCTTTAATTCTTCGTAAGTATAATTGCCAATCGGCCCTTTTCCTGTCGACGTACGATCGAGCTGATCATCGTGCATAATCACCATTACCGAATCTTTACTGTAAGCAATGTCGAATTCGATAATTACTGGATTATAGGTAGTCGCATTATCGAAAGTTTCGATACAGTTTTCAGGAAAACCAGGCATTAGACCTCCACGATGGGCACTGACTAATGGAAAACGATTTTCTGGCGACCATTTTAAGAATTGATATAACTCCGTTGGTGTATTAAACTTAATATATTGATGGCTTTTTTCTTCTGGTTTGCATGAGGTAAAAACTGCAACCATAACCAAAAACAGCAAATGATGGAATTTCATGCTTCAAAAGTAAGGTTAATTGGTTAATTGTTGAAATCTGATAATCGCGCTATCATATCAGTTTACCATTCATACTTTCAAATAATTAACCTTTACGCAAAGCCATTTTTGATGGCAAAAACAGCCAATCCAACCCGCGTTTTAAGTTCGAGTTTTTCGCATAACTGATCGCGATAGCTTTCAACAGTACGTGGGCTACAGAACATTTTATCGGCTATTTCCTTATAATTAAGCTCGGTAACGGTGTATTTTAAAAACTCTTTCTCCCGATCTGAAATTTWGATCTCAGCATCTTTGGTTTTATTTAGGCTGGAGAAAATGATTTTTGATGCCCAGTCAGGGTAAAAAAATCCGTTGATATTCAATTTTGTGAGCGCGTTTTCGAGCTCTACCGGATGCGCATTTTTTAACAGATAGCCT
>NZ_JBFTRT010000505.1:0-5534 GCF_056399685.1 Pedobacter sp. 01N416 | reverse complement strand
GATATTACAGACTGCCCAGATATCAGCTGTATTACCGGCACCTTAAATGTTCTGGAAATCTGGAGTAAACGGGAAATATTGAGATCGGTTTGACCTGTCTCTATTTTACAAAAGGCAGGAGTAGAAATATTAAGTTTTTTAGCAGCATCCGCTTGACTTAAACCTAAGGCCAACCTACTTTGCTTAATGTTATCTCCGATGCTTTTCATACTTTTTATGATTTGAGATATTAGACGTGAGATACGAGACATGGCATGAGGTTCGAAATGCTAGATATGAGATTTGAGCGGGAGTTCAGCTCTGAAATCTCGCTTCTCAAATCTCATGTCTCAAATCTCACTTCTTTAAAGAAGCTGCCAATTCAGGCAGATCGAAACCTGCATAATTGCCAGAACTCATCATGAGTAGATTAGTGTTTTTATAATTCAARCTCAATAAATAAGCTTTTAACTTAGTTGCATCATTAAAAAATTTCAGTTTTGGATTAGCAAAGGCCTGCTGAACATTGTCTTCAGAAAAAGGCTCCATCCGTTTTTGCTCAAAAGATTTAATATCTATAAAAACAATTGCCTCATCGGCTTTATCCATTGCTCCCGTATATTCTTTTAAAAAATCTTTATTCAGGCTACTGAAAGTATGCAATTCGATACAGGCTACTAATTTTCGATTGGTAAACTGCGCTTTAACAGCATCGATAGTAGCTTTTAACTTTGATGGCGAATGCGCAAAATCTTTGTAAACATTGGTCGATTCATCAGCTGAGATCACTTCTAAACGTTTAGCTGCGCCAGTAAATGAGGAAATKGCAGCATCAAATTCTTTTGCACTGATTTCCAATTGCTTGCACACCAATTTGGCTGCGTTCAAGTTCATCAGGTTGTGATCGCCAAAAATCTTTAAAGCCGTTTCTTCTGGAAGTAAGTAGGTTATTCCATTTCTGATTTCATGCGCTGGAATAGCATAAGCAATTTTGGTAACGTTGGCTTTTGATTGCGTTACAATTTCATTTAAATCAGCATCTGCTTCACAATAAATTAAAGTTCCGTTATCTTCAATCGTATCGATAAATTTATCAAACTGCGAAGTATAATCGGCATAGGTTGGAAAAACATTGATGTGGTCCCATGCAATACCACTAATTACAGCCACATTTGCCTTGTAAAGATGAAATTTGGGCCTTCTATCAATCGGTGAAGCTAAATACTCATCACCTTCAATAATCATTACGGGTGCTTCTTCGGTAACCTTTACCATGGTTTCGAATCCGGTCAGTTGTGCACCTACCAAATAATCGAAATCGCGTTTATAGTAATTTAGCACATGTAAAATCATACTGGTAATCGTTGTTTTACCATGACTGCCGCCAATTACTATGCGCAACTTACTTTTGCTTTGCTCGTAAATATATTCAGGATAAGAATAGATTTTAACACCTAATTCTTGCGCTTTCAATAACTCTGGATTGTCGATGCGCGCATGCATACCTAAAATAACCGCATCTATATCGCTTGAAATGCGGTTTTCATCCCAACCCATTTCAACAGGCAATAGTCCGTATTTATCTAAACGGGATTTTGCAGGCTCGAAAATTACATCATCAGATCCCGAAATTTGATACCCTTTTTTATGTAAGGCGATGGCCAGATTGTGCATTGCACTTCCACCAATCGCAATAAAATGTATGTGCATATAAATTAATTATTGAATGAAGGAATTAGAGAATGATTGAATGGTAATGCGTCGTAAACTAAAACACTATCATTCATTCATTCAAAATTCTATCACTCTCTCATTTAGAATTCACTCATTCAATATTCAATCATTATTTTTCTCAAACTGAGCCGCAACCCAATCGCCATTTTGTTTATGATCGACGTATTTGATGCCGTATTTAGCACATTCAGCGGTAATCATTCCTAAATCAGGATCTAAATAAAATCCACTGAAGAAAATTTTGCCTTCAGCTTTCAATACCTCGGCGTAACGGTGAATCTGATCCAAAAGTATATTTCTATTGATATTGGCAAAAATAACATCATATTCGTCGTTAGGAATCACCTCTTTACTACCGCAAAGCGCTTTTAGATTATCTACCTGATTAAGTGCAGCATTTTCTATGGTACTTTCGTAACAGATATCATCATAATCGATGGCCATTAGGCTTTTAGCACCCAGTTTTGYAGCCAGAATGGCCAAAATTCCGGTACCGCAGCCCATATCCAGGATATTTTTATCCTTTAAATCAGCCGCTAAAATATACTGCATTACCATTGTGGTCGTTTGGTGGTGCCCTGTGCCAAAAGCCATTTTAGGATCTATCACGATCTCATATGGGTATGATGGCTGAGGCTCATGAAAGGTTGCCCTTACATAACATACATCATCAATAATCAGCGGACTAAAATTTTTCTCCCATTCGGCATTCCAGTTTTCGTCGGCAACATCTTCTAAAGTATATGCTGTTGCAAATTCTTCGCTATAATTTGCCAAGAGACCTTTTAATTCCTGCTCGTTAAAATTGTCTTTAATTACGAAAGCCGTAAAACCACCCTCACTATCTTCGAAAGTATCGAAGCCTAGATCGGCAAGATCGCTAATGAGCAGATCCTGTTGATAATCTTCGATACTTTTGAATGTAAATATTGCTTTTGTGTATTGCATTTAACTGTTTAATGCTTTAATAATATCTGTAAAATCGCGTGATTTTAACGATGCACCACCAATTAGGCCGCCATCAATATCGTTCTGAGAAAATAAACTTGCAGCATTGCCTGGGTTACAGCTACCACCATATAAAATGGTTGTATCATCAGCCACATTAAAACCATAGTTAGCTTGAATTTCACTGCGGATAAAAGCATGAATATCTTGCGCTTGCTCAGGAGAAGCAGTTAAACCTGTGCCGATAGCCCAAACTGGCTCGTAAGCAATAACCAATTTTTTGAAGTCTTCTTCAGTTAAACTAAAAATACCTTCTACCAACTGTTTTTTTAATACTTCATAATAACTACCGTTGTTACGCTCGTCTAAAGTTTCGCCAATACAGAAAATTGGTGTTAAGCCATTCGCCAAGGCAACTTTAGTTTTTTCAGCTAATAAAGCATCGCTTTCAGCGAAATATTGTCTGCGTTCTGAGTGACCTAAAATAACGTATTCTGCACCAACAGATTTAACCATTTTAGCTGAAGTTTCGCCTGTATATGCTCCGCTTTCTTTATCGCTAATATTTTGAGCGCCAATTTTAACATCGTTACCACCCAATTTTGCCAAGCTGTTTAGATGAATAAATGGTGAGCAAATAATAGCCAGCTGATCGCCTTTGCGCTCATCTTTAACCATATTTACGATTTCGCTGAATAACGAAACACCTTCGTTATAATCTAAGTTCATTTTCCAGTTACCGGCAACAATCTTTTTTCTCATTTTGTATTAGTTTTTATATTTTAGTTAAAGGCCCTTATTGGTCCCAAATTTTGTTCAGGGTCTGTCGTATCAATTACATGCGTTTTTGCAAGTACATCACCTACTCTCTGGTGCTTTTCTGAATTTTTAATAATTAAAAATGCTATCAAACCAAAGCAGAAAAAATCAATTGGATCTAAAAAACGTCGTTTAATTGCTTGAGTGAATCCAATTTTTTCACCATGCAAGGTTACAACTTTTAAGTTAAATGATTGATGCCCTAGTGTAGCACCAAATGCACCTTCGGCAATTACATTTTAATATTCGTTTTGTATTGCTGCATTATCAAAACTTTCTAAATGCTTGAGTTAATTCAAATACTTTAGTAATGATATCTTTTTCTACCTCATCGAAAGCTATATTTTTTCGGGCAAATACCTTTTCGGTTGTTTCGAACATTTTATTCAGTTTATAGGTATCGAAACCACTGGCGCCGCCCCAACTAAAATCAGGAATGTGGTGTGGAGGGAAGTCCGCGCCAAAAACATTAGCACCAATGCCAACCACACTACCGGTGTTAAACATGGTATTTATGCCAGATTTAGCATGATCGGCCATAATTAAACCGCAAAACTGCAGGTTAGTATTACGCATTTTTTTGCTTTCGTAATCGTAAAGTTTTACTTCGGCATAATTGTTTTTTAAATTCGAATTATTGGTATCGGCACCTATATTGCACCACTCGCCCATTACCGAATTGCCCAAATAACCCTCATGGCCTTTAGCAGAGTTGCCCCAAATTACCGAATTGTTAATTTCGCCTCCTGCACGGCTATTCGGACCTATGGTAGTGCCTGAATATATTTTGGCCCCCATTTTTATAGACGAGTTATCGCAAAGCGCAAAGGATCCCCTTATTAAAGAACCTTCCCAAACCTCGGCGTTCTTACCGATATAAATCGGTCCGTAAGTACTATTAAATACGCTGCATTCGGCTTTTGCCCCCTCCTCTAAAAAGATATCATCTCCGAGTAGCTGATTGGTACTGCTTAACTTTGCCGAACTGCGTCCTTCGGTCAATAATTTAAAATCTTTTCTGATCTCGCCAGGATTATTACCAAAAATATGTTCAGGATAAACAATCTGTATAAAATCAGCTGTGTATTCTACCGGCTTTAGCGATTTAACCGATTCTAAGTCGTGCTGATCTGCGATATATGCGATTATGACATCTCTTTTGTAAAGCACTTCACCTGCTTTAAGTTTGTCTATGGCGTTTAGCAAAGCTTCATCCGGGCAAACAGAACCGTTTATAAACAAATCGGCATTGGGTTTTGGCGCAAACTTTACAGAGAGGTAATCTTGGGTATGAAAGCCAAAATCGGCTTTTAAATGTTTAGCCCATTTCTCGGCAATGGTTAAAATCCCTATGCGTAAATCGGCCACAGGCCTGGTAAACGTAAGCGGACGTAGAGACATCCAAGAAGCATCATCAAAAAGATTGATTGTCATAAGCAACAAAAATAAAAAAAGTCCCGATGCTTTTGGCAAAGGGACTTCAAAAAATGCTTTTTGTTGCTAAAATTATTTCTTAGCGTAACGGTTTTTGAATTTATCGATACGTCCTGCTGTATCAACCAATTTCATTTTACCAGTATAAAAAGGGTGTGAAGTGTGAGAAATCTCTAATTTATAAAGAGGATACTCATTACCATCTTCCCATTTAATTGTTTCTTTAGTATCTACGCAAGATTTTGTTAAGAAAGCATATTCGTTAGACATGTCTTTAAAAACAACTGGTCTGTAGCTTGTTGGGTGCAAATCTTTTTTCATTTGAATATTATTTTAAGTTATTTGTGTGAAAGCATCAAGAACATTTTTGCAATTTGCTGGCAACAACGCTTATGACATTTCCTATTAGTCTTTCTACCTCTATTTTAGAGGATGCAAATATCTTAATTTTATTTTTGATTTACAAGCCTAAATTAAAATTTTAATTATAAGATTTCCAGGCATCTGTTTTAGTAAAACTGATTTAAACAATGTTTATTGTAAAACGATTGCTCTATCCACATATAACACAACAAACCTAAAATTTTTGGACTGAATATTGTTTTTCAGATATTTAAAAA
>NZ_JBFTRT010000504.1:0-3841 GCF_056399685.1 Pedobacter sp. 01N416 | reverse complement strand
ATCCTATTATGGGACAGCCTTTGTGCTTTATTAACAAAAAATATGTTTATTTGTTTCTTATTGTTTTGTAGAAATAGGTGTGAACTTGGTTAAGTTGATGCCTTCTACCGCTACTTTATATTCCTCAATGCTTGGAATACGACCTAAAATAGCAGAAAGAACCACTACCGGTGTTGATGCCAATAAAGACTCTCCTTTTTTACCATCTTTATCTTCCACCACGCGGCCCTGGAATAAACGGGTTGACGTAGCCATTACAGTATCGCCTTTGGCCGCTTTCTCCTGGTTTCCCATGCATAGGTTACAGCCCGGACGTTCCAAGTACATGATGTTCTCATATTCGGTACGCRCTGCAGCCTTAGGTAAAGCATCGCTGAACTCAAATCCTGAGTATTTTTGTAAGTACTCCCAATCGCCTTCTGCTTTCAACTCATCGATGATATTGTAAGTAGGGGCCGCAACTACCAAGGGAGCTTTGAACTCTACTTTACCAGTAAGTGTCTCTACGTTTTTCAACATCTGAGAAACGATTTTCAAGTCGTCTTTATGTACCATACAAGAACCTACGAAACCAAGGTCTACTTTTTTATCGCCACCATAAAAGGTTAAGTCTCTGATGGTATCATGCGTATAACGTTTAGAAACATCTGCATTGTTCACATCCGGATCGGCAATCATTGGCTCGTTGATGATATCCAGGTCAATAACTACTTCTGCATAGTATTTGGCATTATCATCTGGCATTAAAGCTGGCTTAATACCGGTTTTAATTTCTTCAATACGTTTGTTTGCTTTATTGATCAATCCTTGTAAAACCTGGTTATGGTTGTCCATACCCTTGTCTATCATGATTTGAATGCGGTTTTTAGCAATTTCTAACGATTGGATTAATGTATCGTCTTGCGAAATACAAATAGATGCTTTTGCTTTCATCTCAGCTGTCCAGTCTGTAAAGGTAAAAGCCTGATCAGCCAATAAAGTACCAATGTGTACCTCGATAATACGGCCCTGGAATACATTTTCGCCATCAAACTGTTGCAACATTTGCAATTGTGTTGCATGAACTACATCACGGAAATCCATGTGTTCTTTCATTTGACCTTTGAATGTTACTTTTACCGACTCAGGAATTGGCATAGAAGCCTCACCAGTTGCCAGTGCCAATGCCACTGTACCAGAATCTGCACCGAAAGCTACACCTTTAGACATACGCGTGTGCGAATCACCACCGATGATAATTGCCCACTCATCAATAGTAATGTCGTTCAGTACCTTGTGAATAACATCTGTCATTGAATGATATTCGCCTTTAGGGTCGCGGGCAGTAATTACGCCGAAGTCATTCATGAACTTCATCAATTTAGGGATGTTTGCCTGTGCTTTTTTGTCCCAAACAGATGCGGTATGACAGCCAGATTGATAAGCGCCATCAACAATCGGAGAAATAACTGTAGCAGCCATCGCTTCTAATTCCTGAGCGGTCATCAAACCTGTTGTGTCTTGAGAACCTACAATGTTTACTTCTACACGAACGTCAGAACCAGCATGTAAAACCTTGCCCTGTGTTAAACCAACCGCATTTCTATTGAAGATTTTTTCTACAGCCGTTAAACCTTGGCCTTCAATAGATACCTCTTTAGCAGGAGCGAATACTAGCGAAGGTTCGATAGCTAAAGTTTTGGCTGCAAAAGTTTGGATTTTTTTTCCAAAAACGATAGCATAAGAACTACCAGCTTTGATAAATTCCATTTTTTGCGGTGTCAACGCTTTTGAAATGTCGATCAGTTCTTGATCTCCATTGTATAATTTTTTAGTTTTTGTATTAATGGTAAGTACTGTACCCGTTTCTATAGAATAAACCTGCTCTAAAACCGGCTCGTCATTTTCGTTACGGATAACATTGCCATTTTCATCCGTTTTCTTTACCCAGTTTTTAAGGTCGATACCAATACCGCCTGTTACATCAACTGTTGTTAAGAAAATTGGAGAAATGCCATTGGTGCCACCTACAATTGGGGYGATGTTCACAAATGGAATATAAGGGCTAGATTTTTTACCCGTCCAAAGTGCAACATTGTTTACCCCCGACATACGTGAAGAACCTACACCCATGGTACCTTTTTCAGCTACCAGCATTACACTTTTATCAGGGTGTTGCGCTTGCAATGCTTTAATTTCCTCCTGAGCCTCTGGCGTAATCATGCATTTGCCATGCAATTCGCGATCTGAACGAGAGTGTGCCTGGTTACCTGGAGACAATAAATCTGTAGAAATATCGCCAATACCAGCGATAAAAGTTACCACTTTGATTTCTTCTGGTACTTCAGGAAGATTAGTGAAGAACTCAGCCCTGGCATAACTTTCTAATATTTCTTTAGCGATGGCATTGCCATTGTTGTAAGCTTCTTTTAAACGATCGGTATCTGCATCGTATAAGAAAACCTGTGTTTTAAGTACATCTGCAGCTTTATGGGCTTTATCACCATTATCTGCCAAAGCGATGTCTAACAAAACTTTGATAGAAGATCCGCCCTTCATATGCGATAACAATTCGAAAGCAAAATCAGGCGTAATTTCTGCAACGATAGTTCCACCTAAAATAATTTCTTTTAAAAATTCTGCTTTTACACCAGCAGCTCCGGTAGTACCCGGCAAGGTGTTGTATATGAAAAAATTAACAGCATCTGCCCTGTTAAAATTATTTACATTTTTGATTTGATCGATGATTTCACTCAATAATTCTGCTCCATCAATAGGTTTGGGATGAAGACCTTGAGCTTTTCTGTCTTCAATCTCCTGGATATAATCGTTATAAATACTCATCTTAGCTATTTTACTCTTTTTGTTATAAGATTGTGCAACAGAATGTACACCCGCTTTTTACAAAAAAGAATACTGTTTTTGTATATTAATTTGCGTTTACTGAGCCAATAAGGCCGAGTTTTTTGGTTAAAACAAAAATAGCAAAAAACAACCCTTAAATGTAATTTGGGCAGGCGATTAAGTAATTTGGAATTATTCTAAACAACAAAAAAAGAGAGGGATTAAAGGTCGTAAAATCACATAAGTTATGGCTGGGTTTATGTAATTAGTAAGTGTTTTATGTGTGCCTCGTATAAGTTAAAATCTCCATTCTTACCGGCTTATATTATAATCGTCACCCTGAATTCATTTCAGGGTCTATTTGAGGCTGCCTCGTAAATAGAATTGTCATCCTGAGCCTGTCGAAGGACTTGTTTAAATCTCGAAAGGCGTTTCGACAAGCTCAACGTGACAAATTCGAATGGAATTACAAATATGATACAGCCTGATGACGATCGCATTAAGAAAAGAAGCCAAAAACTGTTCGTTACAAATAATGTTAATCGGGGCGACTGTTAATAGGTAAAAAGTAGTCATAAACGATAGAATCTTAATCTGGGTTAACCGTTCGTTATCGGACAGATTTGTGCGATTTTGAACAGTTATTTGTTTTTTTGATATATTAATTTATTTATAATCAGATTGTTAGTGTGTATTTGATGCCT
Organism: Pedobacter sp. 01N416; assembly: GCF_056399685.1. NCBI lineage: Bacteria > Pseudomonadati > Bacteroidota > Sphingobacteriia > Sphingobacteriales > Sphingobacteriaceae > Pedobacter > Pedobacter sp. 01N416. The sequence goes on along the minus strand of NZ_JBFTRT010000504.1, from coordinate 314 downwards.
TGGCATAAGATTAGCTTAAGGCTAAAGCGTTGAAAATGTAAAACCTTTTTCACTAAAATAAGCCAATACTTTGGGAAGTGCGTAAGATAAACGATCGAATGCTTTTAAACTATCATGAAATACAATTATAGAACCATTTTCGGTATGTTTAATCACGTTTTGATAACATTTTTCGGGCGAAAGCTTAGTGTCGAAATCGCCGCTGAGTACATCCCACATTATGATTTTTAGTCCTGGGATTTGAGATTTGAGATTTGAGATTTGAGATTTGAGACTTCTTAATTCTCCCGTATGGTGGGCGGAACAGATTTGTT
>NZ_JBFTRT010000503.1:0-5556 GCF_056399685.1 Pedobacter sp. 01N416 | reverse complement strand
GAATATCTTTAATCATCTCTTCGATGGTAGCCACATCCTGATAATTATTTTCAATTTTTTCCTGGGCAGAAGCAACAATATCATCATTGTGATGACGGATAGGTTGGAAGGTGCTAAAGTACGATTGGTTTACACGGTCCATATCGATTGCAAAAATCTTGGCCACCTTAATGGCCATATCTTTTCCACAATGAAGCTGTAAAAGGTGCAACAATAAATGAAAAGTGGAGGTTGCACCACCACTTGTAAATAATTTTCCATCCTGTGTTACGGTTTTATCAGCCTTTAAATGAACCAGGGGGAATGCCGTAGAAAAGGCAGAGCAGGCATCAACATGTGTGGTAGCTGCTTTACCATCCAACAGTCCTGATGCTGCAAGTAAAAATGCACCAGTACAAAAAGTAGCAATTTCTGCGCCTGCCGCATGTTGTTTGTTTAACCAGGGGATATAACCTCTGTTGGCTCCAATACAATCTTTGATGTCGTTGGTTGCAAATGATGGAACTAAAATCAGTTCGAACTGCCCGGCTTTTTGTAAGGACACACAGGGATGCGTACTAAAATTATAATTTTTATCGTCTAGCGTAATTAAACTAATGTTAAATGGTGTTTCAAGCGCATCTTTTCTGTAAAAACCATTAACAGTATCAAATACATCTAAAATAGCCGCTATGCTTAATAATCTGAAATTTTGGGGCAGTAAAACACCTACTTGTATCATTTGGTTAAAAATTTAAGTATCGTAAATATATAAAAATTGTCTGAAATGCCCCTTAAGATTGACTTTTACGGCAACGGTGTTCAACTAAATTAAAAGGTAACTTTATTTCAGTTAATCAATTAATTAGTAAACATATGAAAACCACCCCAACGAGTAGCAGAATGTATGGCTTTATAGTGTTGTACGAAATGCAAACAGATTTTTTAGTAAGGGCTTTAGATGGGATAGACCAAAAGGATGCACAGAAAAGATTGGATACGAAAGCAAACCACATTGCTTGGATTACCGGGAGTGTAGTGCATAGCCGTTATTTTCTGGCCAAATCATTCGGTATCGATCTTCCGTCCATAACCGACGATCTTTTTGCCGATAATAAAGGAATTGTGGATGATGCCACTTATCCATTGCTTGAAGATTTCATTAAAGATTGGAAAGAGATTTCTCCAAAGTTACAGCAGGCATTATCCCAGGCTACCGACGAGAAACTGGAAGAGAAACTCAGCATCCCTGGAATGGAGATCACATTGTTTGAAATGATCAGCTTCAACAGTTATCGGGAAGCCAATTGCATCGGGCAGATTGCCTTATGGCGCAGGTTATTAAACTATCCTGGAATGAATTACATGTAAGTTATGGAAAAGATAATAAAAGAAGCCAGCGAAACTTTGTCGGCGTTAGAAAACACCTTATCGAAATTTGATACTGCGCAAATTAATGCAGTACCATTTAAAGGAAGCTGGACAGCAGGCCAACTGGCTGAACATATGATTTTGGCAAATTCTGGCTTTCTGCAAGTCATAAATGGCCCGGTAACCGAAACAGATAAGCCAGCCGATTTAATGGTAGCGCAGATTAGAAACGACTTTTTGAATTTCAACGTGAAGTTCAATTCGCCTCAACAGATTTATCCTGAAGATAAAGTGTATAACCAGTATGCATTATTAGAAAGCTTAAAACAGATCAGGGACAGGATTTCAACTTCGAAGGCAATATTTCAATATCCACCCTTAAAATTTACGATGATATTATTTTAATATTTGCCGATACCGAAAGATTTAAAGGAAATTTTAAAGCCAATACCATAGAAGGGACATGGGAACAATTTGATGGTAAAAACTGGGCACCATGGATGGATATCAAATTGACTAAAATGCGCTCGTAACCTCCTGCTGAACTCGTTTCAGCATCTTATGCTAAATAGATCCTGAAACAAGTTCAGGATGACGATAATAAAAAAAACAAATAATAATTAACCATCCCGAAGGGAAAAACAACAAAACAATGGCGACACTTAACACGTATTTAAATTTTAACGGTAACACCGAAGAAGCATTTAACTTTTATAAATCTATTTTTGGCGGCGATTTTGCTGTGCTTCAACGCTTTAAAGATTCGCCGGGATGCGAAGGTATGGCAGTAGGYGACCAGGAGAAAATCATGCACGTGGCTTTGCCTATTGGTGGCAACGTACTCATGGGTACCGATGTTACCAACCCGATGCCTGCATCTACTTTCGGTACCGGAATCTCACTGTCCGTTGATGCGGCAAGTGAAGAAGAGGCACATACACTTTTTAATAACCTCTCAGCTGGTGGAACAGTAACAATGGCTTTAGAAAAAATGTTCTGGGGAGCCCTTTTTGGTATGGCTACCGATAAATTTGGTATTCAATGGATGGTGAATTACGATTATAACAAATAGCCTGGAGTCAGGAGAAAGGAGCCGAAAGTGTTGGATCCTTAGTCCAGACTTCATAGTCTGGTATACTTATCGCGAGTGCGGTAATGTAAATTGCGTACGCATTAATATAAATCGCGGGTGCGGTAATATAAAGAGCGAATTAGATAATAAATGGTCAATGGCTGATGGTTAATAGATTATGGCTATTAAATATAAAACCTCAACCAAAACAGATTAACTTATTATTACACTAATGTACAATGTACCAATGACTAATGAACTTTAAATAACTTTTATTATTTTTAATTTTAGAAACCAAAATTAATCCAATATGAAAATTGCAATTATTATTATCAGGGTGTTATTAGGAGCACTATACCTATTTGCTTCGGTAACCTATTTTCTTAATTTAATGCCTAAGGCGCCGGAAATGACAGCGGCMCAAACCAGCTTTATGACAGGTATAATGGCCTCCGTTTATCTTTTTCCATTAATTAAAATAACAGAACTGTTATGTGGTGTAATGTTGTTTATCGGAAGGACGGCACCACTAGCATCAATCATTATTTTTCCTGTTACCTTGAATATCTTTTTGTATACCGCATTTTTGGCCCAGCCTAAAGATCTTCCGATGTCGGCCGTGATGTTATTGTTTAATTTGTTCCTGCTTTATGCGTACCGTGCCAAGTATCTACCAATTGTTTCAAAGTAAATTTTAGGATTTTCAAAAATTCTCATACTTTTTCTCTTTATTTAGTGTTTCGATATAAGGTGTAATTATTATCTTTAGAAACTAACTAGAAATAAAAAATATGAGAAAGTTACCATTTTTAATGCTGCTTTTTGTGGCAGTATCGTTTTCTGTATTTGCACAGAACAAAGATGCTATTGTAGGCAAATGGCTTAACCCATCGGGTGAAGGGCAAATAGAAATTTATAAAAAAGGCGATAAATATTATGGGAAATTAGCCTGGATGAAGGAACCCAATTTAAATGGTAAACCTAAATTAGATGCTAAAAATCCTGACGAAAAACTACAGAAACGCGCTTTGTTAAATCTGGAAATATTAAAGGATTTTGTTTACGAAGATGGTAAATGGACCGATGGAACGATTTACGATCCGAAAAAAGGTAAAACCTATAGCTGCAACATGACCTTAGCAGGTAATGATGTATTAAATGTTCGCGGTTATGTAGGTATTTCTCTTTTAGGCCGATCAGAAACTTTTAGACGAGTAAAATAATTTATAGATGAAGAAAATTTTATGGTGCCTTTTAATGGCACCTTTTTTTTGCACCGCGCAGTCGTATTCCTTTAAACCCTTAAACGAGAATACCAAAACCAGTTTACGGGGTTTAAGTGTTGTATCAGATCGGGTTACCTGGGTAAGTGGTAGTAATGGATCGGTAGGTAAAACTACTGATGGTGGTATAACCTGGAAATGGTTAAAACCAAAAGGTTACGAAAAAATCGATTTCAGGGATATTGAAGCTTTCGACGATAAACAGGCCATTATTGTGGGCATTGCTTCGCCGGCATACATTCTGAAAACCGTTGATGGCGGCGAAACCTGGACAGAAAATTATAAAAATGTAGATTCAGCTATATTTTTGGATGGCTTGGGTTTTTGGGATAAAAATAAAGGAATCATCTTCGGTGATCCCATAAATGATAAAATGCAATTACTTAAAACTGTAGACGCAGGTAAAAGCTGGCAAGATATTTCAGCAAATCTAAAAACCAATTTGGCTAAAGGTGAAGCAGGTTTTGCAGCCAGTGGAACAACCATTAAAACATTACCTGGTGGTAAAACCTGGATTGCAGCAGGTGGAACGGTATCTAACATTTACTTTTCTCCAGATTATGGACAAAACTGGCAAGTATTTAAATGCCCCATTTTGCAGGGCGAAAATAGTACGGGTCCTTTCTCGATCGATTTTTTGAATGAAAAAATTGGTGTAACTGTTGGCGGAAACTATGTAAAAGATAAAGAAAACACCAATAATATTCTTTTAACGAGCAATGGCGGCAAAACCTGGCAAAAGCCAGCTACCCCGGTTTTAGGCTTCCGATCGGGCGTAACCTATATTAATGCTAAAACCTTAATTGCTACAGGTACTTCAGGAACAGATATTTCTACTGATGGTGGCCAAAACTGGAAACATATTTCTGATAAAAGTTTTAATGCCGTTCAAAAAGCCAAAAAAGGTAAACAGATTATTCTGGCCGGAGAGAAAGGTAATATCTATCAACTGGTGATCAGCAAATAAATTTCAGCCCTATTGCGTAACAGTTTTATTGATTAAGTATCTAATCAGTAAAACGATTCAATAAATAAAAAAGATTGAAGCATCGGGATTGATAAAATTTTGTTTCTTTGCTGTCAACTAAAACTTTAATTAAAAACATACACACACTCGCTCAATGGATTTTTTGCACACAATTTTAGGTGACGATATACAGGCCGGACTATTAATTATTTTGAATTTAATTGTGATCGAAAGTTTGCTTTCGGTAGACAATGCTGCTGTTTTGGCTACTATGGTAATGGATTTACCAAAATCGCAAAGAGAAAAAGCTTTAAAATATGGCATTATTGGCGCTTATGTTTTTAGAGGGATCTGTTTGTTCCTGGCTGCATGGCTGGTTAAAATCTGGTGGTTGAAACCACTTGGCGGTCTATACCTGTTGTACCTGGCTTTCGATTATTTTAGAAAAAAGAACAATAAAGGCAAGGAAGAAGAAGAAGAGGAAGTAGACAAAAGCAAAAGCTGGATTTATAAATCTACTGTTGGCTTAATGGGGAATTTTTGGGCAACTGTTGCTTTAGTAGAGGTAATGGATCTGGCTTTCTCTATCGATAATGTTTTTGCTGCTGTGGCTTTTACCGATCATATCTGGTTAATCTATATTGGTGTTTTTATCGGGATTTTGGCTATGCGTTTTGTAGCACAGGCATTTGTTAAACTGATGGAGAAATTTACCTTTTTAGAAACGATAGCATTCATCGTAATTGCTGTTTTAGGAATTAAACTTACTTCATCGTTAGTAACGCATTTCTATCCCGAGTCACCTATTTCTCACGCTATCGAAGGCGAAAAAACAGATCTTTTTGTCTCTATTTTTACGGTAGCCATTTTCATTATACCAGTAT
>NZ_JBFTRT010000502.1:0-3853 GCF_056399685.1 Pedobacter sp. 01N416 | reverse complement strand
AAGTGAGCGGTAATTTTTTAATACTGTACCACGATAAACATCGTCAATTCCTCCCAAATCACTTCGGAAGGCATAATTTGCCGTTACATAATTCTCAGGACTGGTTTGATATTTAAAATTAAATGAAGGGTTTAGGAATAATTTGTGCAGGCTTTTATCTAACTGGTTTACCTCATCGCTATAATTAATTTGGTTATAACTCAAGGGTAAACTCAGTCCTGCTTTCAATTTATCGTTTGTAAATTCATAGGTCGCATCTGCATAGAGTTTGGTTTTAAGCCAGTCCAGATCGTTTACCGCATTACCTGAAACCAGTTCTGTTTGCTGGTTATTTTGTGTACGGTAAAGTTCAGAGTTGAGCTGTTGCTGCTGTACATTAAAACCTGCCTTGTAGGTTTGTACGAAATTGTTTTTTACAAAAGCAAAAGATGCATAATTATTAGTGTACCAGGTTGGTATTTTAATGTACTGGTTTAAGCCGAGGTAACTATTTCCGTTGTTTAAGATATCGGCATTAAGGCCCGGTGTAATGTTTAGCGTTTCAGGCTGTGTTGTGCGGTTTAAATAGGAGTAGAGATTGATTACATCTTCCGACTTCAATTTTTTTCGGTAATTAAATTCATTAGAAATATCAAGTGTTTCCTGCCGAAGTACTTGATTGGCCGCAACATTATTGATTACAAAACCAGAAGAGGTTTTATAAGGTGCGTAATCCAATACAAAGTTGTTGTTCAGGTAATATTTTTCTGCATTCCCATTTAAGTTGAATTGGGTTCTTAATTTTTGTGGATTGATCGTATTGTTCTGCGATTCTGAATAACTGATGGTTTGGTCCGAAAGGTAAGTTTCCGAAAATTTGCTGTATTGTTGATTACGCTGATCATATAAGTACGAAAGATTTGCCCTCAATTGCAAGTCCTGATTAAACTTATATAAGTTGTTTAGATTGATCAGTCCAGCTTTATTAAAAAGATACCTGCTTTGCGGTAAAGAGGGTACGCCAGCTGCTCCTGTAGATAGCAATCCACTCGGCTTATCGTTGTCGAGGCGCTTTAAATAATCCGATAAATTATGCGAGGTGAGGTCAATACCCGGATCGTTACCAATGTTATTGCCTTTAATATTGTTGATGAACTTTAGTTTTTTATTGAACAGCATTGCCGTTAGGTTTTCGTCAAAGCGGTCGGGCATTCCCGCACCAACCGTCGCATCGCCCATTACCTTAAGTTTAGCATCGTCTTTAATCACCAGGTTAAGTGCAACATCGTCACTCATGTTGTTTTTGCGCATCATTTTAATCGGTTGATCATTCTGGATCACCTGTACCTTATCAACAGCGCTCTGTGGGATGCTTTTAGTGCCAATGTTGTACTTGTCGTCCAAAAGATTGTCACCATCCACATACAGGTTAGAAATGGCTTTTCCGTTATAGCTGATTTTTCCATTTTCAGCAACCTCGATACCAGGCATTTTTTTAAGTACATCGCCGATACTTCGATCTTGTTTATCGGCAAAATCAGATGGCCTGTAATTTAAGGTATCGCCATTTGCCTTTAAAGATGGGCGGTTTTTTACGGTAACCGTTTCCAATGCGGTTTCGCTGTTCTGTAGAACCAGATCGTAGCTTTTGTTTACATCTGCCACAACCGTGCTCAGTTTTTTATAACCAATGCTCGAAGCTTCTATTTTATAGCCGGTAATCTGATCATTTTTTATAGGAATACTAAACTCGCCATTGCGGTTGGTTCTGCTAAAATTAATAATATTCCCCTCAGGATCTTTTAAACTAACATTAACAGATTCAATCGCTTTTCCATTGCTATCCTTAACAATTCCTTTGATCGGTTTTTGTGCCAGCGCCGAAAAAGCAGCAAACAGTAGCACCAGCATTATAGCGCATTTTCTCATTTTTTCTCCGGAATTTCGATTGGGTTGTTGATTTCAGGTTTTGTTATGCCTGCGCCTCCAGTCGGACGGGGGGCGGTATTGGTCTTAAATGAACCTTGCATGCCACTTGCGGCCATTTGTGCCTGCATAAAGCCTTGAGGGTCTTTATCTCTTGCCGTTTTAAGTTTATCTAATTCTTTTCTGGTCGTTTTGATGGCATCTGCAGGTAATTTAATCTCCGATCCAAGGTAAGAGGTACTCACATCTATTCCCACCATTTTTACTACGCCTGTGCCATTGGGCGTTACAATTTTGCCATCCTCACCTGAGTTTGTTTGGTTGGCATCGTCTTTTACGTTTTCAAGGCCAGCGAATGTAAATTTTACTTCTTTTTTCTCATCATAAGCTTCCACAATTAAGCCTGGTAATCCATTTAATTTCCACGGACCACTTTGAAAAGGTATTTCTGTAGCAAACCAGGCAATCCATTTTCTGCCTTTAAAGTTTGCGGTTGCTTTCTGGCATGGTATCCCTGAAAAACTCATGGTATCTTTTAAAATCTTCCAATCAATTTGTGGAGCAGTTTCTTCAATAAGGTAATTGTTAAATAAGCGCTCTTTGGTAATCATTTTATGTTCGTTGGCAAAAAAGAAATAATCTTCCTGTGTTAATGGAACTTTCATTTCATTTTTCACCTCGATTTTGATATTGGAGTTGCCTGTTTGGTTTTTCATCTGCTCCTGAATCTGCTTCTGGGTATTTAACGCTTGGTTCAGCTTATCGTAACTGGTATAAACAGAAGCATTCTTTCCAGTTACGAGTAACATGTTTTCGGTTTTAGGTTTATCGCGCTGCGTAGTATCCTGGATGTGTGTAAAAGTATACCTTACTCTTGCTAAAGCCTTATCGGGGCTTTGTGCTTTTACCGAAATGGTTATGGCGGTTGCTAAMCAGATGGTTAGTGTTAGTTTCATGAGATTTATTTTTAGGGGTCTATTTAATTTTCGTAAATCTACGAATAATTCGTAGTTATGAAAACGCTTTAACATTTTTTAACGAAAAGAATTAAGTAGGGTCTTTAGCTGCGGAGACATAGATTAACACAGAGAATTATTGCTATTATCTTAGGGGAAAAGAAGAATTTGTCATTCTGAATGTAATGAAGAATCTCTCTAGGCTGAACTTAGGTTCTAAGTCTATTAAGTAAAGATTCTTCACTGCGTTCAGAATGACAGTTAACTCTGACTGGAATACTACCCAGGAAAATATTCGGGAATGAATGGCTATGGATCTATCGGTTGGTGTCTCACCGACCGAAACCAAGCGTATGCCCGCGAGTGTTTAATTCCGATTTGGAAATGAGCGGCTTGTGGTTCTTGGAGGTTTTCAGCCCCGCCATTCGCTGTAGCTCCGATGGAAAATCGGAGGCTGCCGCTGCTGTCGGGTTTAGGAACAAGGGGTTGTGCACCCTGCAACCATAAAAATGAAATGCAGTCTTAATTCTCTAGCCCCGGTTGAAGCATTACCCTGCGGCAACGAGGTACGAGGAAGCGAAGCGTATAAGCGTAAAACGGGAAGAAACTTAATATTTTGCACTGACCTTGCGCTCTAATCATATGTGTTGTCTACAATAGACAGCAGGGTAGGCTTAATCTAAGAATTATTGAACCTTGATTTTCGAAAAAATGCAATTAAAATAGTGGTCAAATCGATATTGAAATCCTTAAAACCTCCGAATCCTTATCCTGTATGATTTTAGTGAAAAATATTTTCGATATGTATTTGTGTGTTAATTGAATTTGTTCTATATTTGCACCTCGTTAAATAAAAATTAAAAAACTAATATTTAAACAATGTACGCAATAGTAAATATAGCAGGGCAGCAATTTAAAGTTGCTAAAGACCAGCACCTTTTTGTACACAGATTACAAGGAGATGAAGGCGCTAGTATTGAATTTGATAATGT
>NZ_JBFTRT010000501.1:0-3856 GCF_056399685.1 Pedobacter sp. 01N416 | reverse complement strand
CTATATAAATTTAGTACCCCTTCTAATTATGAAGAACTAAAGAATAATTATCAGGCAGCAAGAAACAAAGTTTTTGAATACAATCCAACTACTACTTATACGGCAGATGAGGTGTGGCCAATATTTAAAAAGAAATTTAATTACGATTCGCTTTCTGTTTATCTTACTCAACAGCCATTAGCAATTGCATTTAATATTTTATTGGTTGATACTACTGCGAAACAGAATGTGGTTTATCAATACAGGGTAATACAGCTTAAAAGAGATGGAACCGAACAGCATAAATATACCTCAACACCTGTTTCTGCTAATGATTTTTTTATAACCAATAAACCAAAAAGCGCCAATAGAAAAACCACTGGAGATGTATTTAGAATAGAATGGAGCGCTAAAGCTACTGCACAGATACCGGAAGTTTTATTGGTGAAAAGAAGCGATGGCGTTAAAATGCCGTTCAATAGAATTTTAACAACTTATAATATTGAGCATCGTGGTGATAGCATAATATACACCGTAGAAGATAATCAAGTAAGTAAAGATGTGCTTTATCAATATACCATTAGTCCGGTAAACCGTTTTGGAGGTGGTGCAAAAATACTTTCAGATACACTTCGGGTAGCTTCTTTGGATCAACAAATGTTAATACCTAAAATTTTTACGGCAACTGCCGATTCAATTGGTAATAACATAAAACTAAATTGGGCTTTTATAAAACCAGATTATGTGAGTGTGGTAAATATTTATCGCTCAACTGAATATGAAGGTGGTTATAAACTTTTAGTCTCAACCGCTGGATACAATTATATTGATAAAACCATTATCCCTGGTCAGAAATATTATTATTATTTAGTGGTTGTAGATAAACTTGGAAGAGCTACAGAAAGAGGGATTAAAGTTTACGGCTTAGTTCATCAAATCAAACAATCAGATCCGCCAGCAAATGTTGTTGTTAGAAATGTGAATAAACATAATGTAGTTAGTTGGACAGATTACAATAACGATACCCGTGGATACTATGTATATCGTACCAATGAAGTTGGGGGAGACATGAAACCGATTACAGAAATGATATATTTTGATGAGAAAGCCAAAAGAAATTACGTTTATACCGATACAACAAGTAATTTATCACCAACAGTTGGCTATGCCCTTGTGTCTGAGAATTTAAGTAATACCAGAAGCGGTTTTTCTAAAATTATTTACCTAAGTAATCCAAATTTTCGCGTTGCGGCACCAGTTATCGTAGATTTTAAAAAAGATGGAAAAGGTATTTATCTTTTTTGGCAAGRTACAACTGTTGTAAAACAGATAGCTGGTTATAATGTTTATCGGAAATCTGGAAATTCATCTTATGTTAAAGTTAATAAAACACCTGTTCTAGGCTTCAAAAATACATTTAAGGATGAATTTCTTTTTAATGATATTGAAGTGAGCTATAAAATAACTGGTGTAACTGACGCAGATAAGGAAAGCGAATTTAGCAATGAAATAACGGTAAACACAAGTCAATCGGTTTATGCCCCAAATTCATTAAAATCCTTTACTGGCAAAGATAATAAAAGCATCATTTTACAATGGCAACCCTCACAAAGCGAAGTAGCCAAATATGAAATTTATAGATATGTAAGAGGTACAGACCCAACAAAAATAGCTGATGTTAATGCAAAAGTTTTTACATACATAGATGCAAACTTCATTAAAGAAAAAAACAACTATTATTTTATTAAAACGATAGGAGTGAATGGTAAAACGTCTTTACCATCTGCAGAAACATATGTGGGTAACCGTTAAGTTAAGTAGGCAATTGTCTGGCTTAAAGAATTTAATAATTCGGGAAAATAAATTTTCGCTCAATATTCGGTCTACATTTGTAGGCCGTTTTTTATTTTTTAGCTAAGAGCACATCAATATCTGCCACTTTCTCGTAGGCCCAAAAACCTCATGCAAATTGAGCGGGAATTGTAAATACCGCCATTCTCGTGAAAACGAAACGAAAAAAAGGATATTTAAGATTCCAGATCAGATTAAAGACAAGGCAAAGCCATGAATATTCCGTGTATCAGTGCTTCCGTAGCTAAATGCAAGGTATTCCAGGTTAATTGATCAGCACATAAAGCTTTAAAAAATGAAATAGTGCGATTAAAGGCTGTCGGGAGAAAATATCAAAGGAAAAAACTGCCCTTCCATTTTATGTCCTGCACCAATAGGTTCCACTCCCTTAAGTAAGGCTTCGTCGGTATTCGATTCGGTACCGTCAGTAAATACATTTAAAACGAAAGCACTTCTTGAACGTGGTGATTTATTTTCGAACGAGCCATGAACCATTAATGGGTGGTGAAACGTAGCATATCCCTTTTTAAGTTCGATTGGGACTGGATTAAATTCTGCTTTCTGCTCTTCGGTTAAATACTGCATTAAGCCTTCCATATCCCCAGCTAAATCTGGTTTATCCAGCAAGCCCCAGTTATGGCTTTTAGGTACATAATATAAACAACCGTTTTCGGTAGTTGCATCATCTAATCCAACCCAGCAGGTTAAATGTTGCATGGGCCCGGTGCGTGTCCAATAAGAATAATCCTGGTGCCAGGCTACAACTCCTCCATGTTTTGCTGGTTTACAGAACAATTGATCGTGCCAGAAACGTACGCCTTTATTACCTAAAATCTGACTGGCCGCCATCGCAAAAGCGGGATTCCATATCACATCATGAAAGCCTTCTGTAATTCGCCAGGCGCCTAAAGCATGAAATAAAACTGAATTAGGATCTGCAGATTCATTGCTGTGAAACTCATGAAACAGCCCATTTAAGGGGTGTGCAGGATCTATAATTTCTGCTAATTCCTTGTTCAACCGCTCAACTTGCCATTCCTCCAATAACTTTATATCGCTAACGTATCCAAACGTCTTAAAAAAATCAAGTTGCTCGTTGCTGAGCTTGTATTGTTCCCACTCAGAAGCTTTGGTGGGCCATTTAAATAGATCGGAAATGAGTTGATGTTTTTTTGAAAGGTCTTGCAGATTGGGTATGGTCATCAATTTTATACGGTTTATGGTTAGAAATTGCTCATTTATTTAAAGGTAATAAAACATTTTCCTTCACAGAACAGGCAAGGCAAATTTGATTCTAATTTTTTCCCGATAAGCGGTGTTTTACGATTTAATGAGCTAATGCGGTGTAACCAATTTCAGATAACAAGTGATAAATATTTAACATTGAATTAATAATCGGTCATTAGTTTTGCGGTATAAATATTTGGTTAGTATTTATAAGTTTAGGTTAGTTGATTATAAAAGCCCAGATGGATATCGGGGCTTTTTATATTTTAACCCATGCGATAGAAAAACTCGTCGGCTACGATTTTTCCGTCTTTAACCTCATAAACACAGATTTCACTCATGGCCATTCTTCCATGGGCTTTATAAGTGGCATCAATGTTCATTACAATAGCAAAATGATTGTCTGCTACAATTGGTTCTGAGCACGAAGAGCTATGTATCTCTTCAACACTTTCTTCCCATTGTATGGTTTTCTTTTTAACGGCATCTTTGCCTTCTGTTAATTCCATTGGCGAGCCTTTTGGCTCTTTGCTTACAACGTTATCGGCGTAAAGTTCATCAATGGCTTGTTCGTGTTTGCCTTCACGGCAAAGCTGCACCAGTTTGTCAGCTACTTCCTGTGTATTCATATGCTTATATTTAGTTGTGATCTAAGTTATCTAAAAATAAACGCTTTACCTGGTTAAAAGGTTTTATGTTTAGGTTGAAGTACTAATGAACGATTGCAGCATCAAAATTCGTGATAATTAGTCTTGCGTAAATAGAAATGCAATCACATCTCGACCGCAATATTCCAAAG
>NZ_JBFTRT010000500.1:0-3859 GCF_056399685.1 Pedobacter sp. 01N416 | reverse complement strand
AGTTAATGGTTTCATTAAGGTCGAACATTCTGTCTTTAACATCTGTAACTTTAATAAACCATGAATCTAAAGGGTAATATAAAAGTGGCTCATCAGTTCTCCAGCTGTGTGGATAACTGTGAACATATTTTTCTACTTTAAAAGCTTTATTTTCTTCTTTTAATAAAATAGCAATTTCTACATCAACCGATTTTTCAGGTGCTTCGCCAGCATTGTAATATTCGTTCTTTACATATTTGCCTGCAAAAGGACCAACATGTTTAGTGAATTTACCCTGTAAATCTACTAATGGAACGGGGGTGTCATTCTCATCTAATACCAACATTGGTGGTACTTCCGGAATGGCTTCTTTAGCTACTTTAGCATCATCCGCGCCAAAAGTAGGGGCAGTATGAACAATACCGGTACCATCTTCAGTAGTTACGAAATCTCCGGAAATTACTCTAAACGCATTTTCGGGATTTTGGTATGGCAATGCGTAAGTTAACAGTTGTTCATATCTAATGCCAACCAGCTCACTTCCTTTGCATTCGGCAAGTATTTGATAAGGGATTTTTTTATCGCCAGCTTTAAAATTTGTAAAATCTTCAACTTCATTGCTTTCAAAGAAAATTTTACTAAACTGCTTGCCAACCAGGTTTTTTGCCAAAATCACATTTGTTGGCAAAAAGGTATATTGGTTGAAAGTTTTGACCAGAACATAGTCGATTTTTGGTCCAACTGTTAAAGCCGTGTTTGATGGTAAAGTCCACGGAGTAGTAGTCCAGGCCATCAGGTAAATATCTCCAAATGCTTGTAAAAACGGAGGTAACGTATTTGCTATCGCCTTAAATTGAGCAACAATCGTTGTGTCTGTAACATCTCGGTAAGCGCCAGGCTGATTTACCTCATGCGAACTCAATCCTGTCCCGGCTTTTGGAGAATAAGGTTGGATAGTATAACCTTTATAGATTAATCCTTTATCGTAAATCTGCTTCAAAAGCCACCACACCGATTCCATGTATTTCGACTTATAGGTAATGTATGGATCATCCATATCTACCCAATAGCCCATTTTTTCGGTCAGGTCGTTCCACACATCAGTGTAGCGCATTACTGTTTTTTTACAAGCTTCGTTATAGTCTTCGATGGAAATAGTTTTACCAATATCCTCTTTAGTAATCCCTAATTCCTTTTCAGTTCCAAGCTCAACAGGTAGACCATGTGTATCCCAGCCAGCTTTTCTTTTAACCTGATAACCCTTAATTGTTTTATAACGGCAAAAAATATCCTTAATTGCACGCGCCATTACGTGGTGAATCCCCGGCATGCCATTGGCAGACGGTGGACCTTCGTAAAAAGTAAACGGATTAGATTTCGGGCGGGAAGAAATACTTTTTTCAAAGATATTTTCCTTTTTCCAAAAATCCAGTATTTCTTGCCCTATTTTGGCAAGTTCCAATTGTTTAAATTCGCTATACATCAATCAAGTACCTCAAAAAATTAAAGGTTGCAAAGTTAACAGAATTGACTGAATTTTGGTAGTTTTGATGTAAATACTTTTAATGTGAAATTATTTAATATCGGGCTTACATTGATGATTGTTGCCGTAATTGCCTTGCCAATTGTTGCGGTAATAAACCCTTCAGACCGGGATTTTGTACTTTATGCTTTTTATTTCTGTGGCTTGCTCGAACTAATCGGGCTTATTTTTGTTTTAATCCATATTGTAACACTAAAAAGAAAGAACCCATGATTAAGCTCTTAAAATTGCAAAAAGCCGTTTTCATCCTCATAGCTGGCGTACTTTCTTTTATCGCCTATAAAATTTTAGATGCAAATGAGGTAAAAGGAAGTATCTATTTACAAATGCTGGCTGGCGTACTCATCATCATTGGTGCATTATGGTTGTTATATCCAATTTTATTCGCCAAAAAAGATAATGATGGCAATGCCGAAATCATTACCGATCCAACGGTCGAAGTTTCGGTAGATGAAGAGGATAAAAAGCCTGCAGCTGAATAAACCTTACCCTCATAGCCTTTGGGTTTAAACCCAAGGCTATGAAAAAAATAAAATCCACGTAGGGGTAAATTTCTTGTGAGTTGTATTAGCTCTAAATAACAAATAGAGATAACTATGATTCCTGCATTAATTATTTGGCTCTGCAAGAAATATTTTGCTCCAAAAACCTATAAAACATTTTCTTCCAAAAAACCAATCAATCCAAAAAGCGCTGCTTCGCTGGTCTTTCTTATCTGTTCACTTTCATCGGTTTTTGCTCAGCAAAGTAAATTTAACATCAAGCGTAATGGCGAAGTAATCGGCCAGATGTATTTCCAACAGAAAGACGATGGTGATAATGTTTATCTCAAAATAACTTCGAAGGTACAAACCCGTTTCGTTTTTAAAATTGATGTGGAAACAGAGGATGTAGCACATTTTAAAAATGGCAAACTCCTTAGCTCAAATGTAAATCGGGTAGTAAATGGCAATGCAAAAGAGGCTAAGAAAACAAGTTGGATAAATAATGTTTATCAGCTTAAAACAGGCGACAAAACCAGTACAATAAATCAGCCCATCAGTTATAATATGATGCTACTCTATACCAAAGAGCCTGTTAATATCCCCGAAATTTATTCTGACAACTTTCAGTGTTTTATTCCCATTCAGAAAAACGGGGCACATCAGTACCGGATCAATCTTCCCGATGGGAATTATAACGATTACCATTTCGAAAACGGAATATGTAAACTGGTTGTTGTAAATCACTCCCTGTACACCATTAGAATGGAAAGGGTTTAGTATGGAAACAGTTGCAAATAAGTACCTGAGGGTTTTGGTTACGGGTGCATCAGGCTTTATCGGCCGGAAGTTAAGCTTTACCCTTGCAGAGATGGGCTACGATGTAGTGGCACTTTGCAGAAATGTTAAGCATCCCTTTCTTATTCAGCACCGAAATATCCAGTTTGTAAAAGGAGATGTTTTGGATCCTGAAAGTTTAGAAAATGCCATGAAAGATTGTTATCAGGTTTACCATACTGCAGCCATGGCCAAAATGTGGTGCCGGAATGAGCAGGATTTTTACGATGTGAATGTAATTGGAACAAGAAATGTGCTCAGCTGTGCATTAAAATTGGGTGTAGAAAAAGTTGTGCATACCTCAACTTGCGGGGTATGGGGACCAACACTAAATCTGCCGGTTTCAGAAAACGACCCAAGGGCAGTTGGCTTCCCGATCAGCTATGAACGCACAAAATACCTCGCTGAATTAGAGGTGAAAGAATTTGTAAAAAAGGGATTGGAAGTGGTAATTGTAAACCCATCAAGAGTATATGGCGATGGACCAATAACAGATAGTAATACAGTGACTAAAATGGTTACAGGTTATATAAATGGTACATGGCATTTTATTCCGGGCGATGGAAAAGCAATTGCCAACTATGCTTTTGTAGACGATGTGGTAGATGGGCATATTGCCGCCATGCAGAATGGCAGGAATGGCGAGCGCTATATTTTGGGTGGAGTTGATATTTCTTTTAATAGTTTTTTCGGCACACTAAGGCAGATCACTGGTAAAAAAAGAAGTTTGTATAAAATCCCGGTAGGCATTATTAAAGCTTACAGTTTGCTGGAGTCTTTAAAATCAAAACTTTTTAACCTTACCCCATTTTTTCTGCCAGCGTTTGCCGATAGGTTAAAATGTAATCAACAATATTCGAGCAATAAAGCCATTGCCGAACTAAATTATCGGATAACACCTTTTGCAATAGGTTTAGGAAAAACCATTAATCACTTTCAGTTACAAATGACGAAGACTAAAGCTGGGCTAAAAATATAAAATTGTCATCCTGAGCCTGTCGAAGGACTAGCTTAAATG
>NZ_JBFTRT010000499.1:0-3860 GCF_056399685.1 Pedobacter sp. 01N416 | reverse complement strand
ACCTCAGGGAGATAAACACAAAGATAGTGAGCAAACCTACAATTAATAAATTGCGCTGCCGGCGGTCGGCGGCGTAACCTTTTTTATACCAGGCACCAACGCCATAGCCCACAAACATCACGCCTGTCCATGGGAGGATGGCGTAAAATACACCAACAAAATGATTGGCAGAAAGCGGCACAACGGTTCCTGATGCCGTGAAAAATATTTTTAAGATCAAGCCACCATTTGAATCTGGTGGAGCAGGGAATAAATTGAAAAGATTATGCCCAAAAACCAATATCAGGCCGGTTATCAGCACAGTTTTATACGAAATTCGACTGGCCAATCCAAGGAATATCATACTGGTTCCTATAGCCCAGATCACCTGAAGAATAATAAAATTATATGTTCCATTAAAGGTTAACCCGAATGTGATGACAACAATTTCTATCAGTATTAACCATAAACCCCGTTTTAACAAAAATGAACTCGCCTGGGCTGCCGTTTTGTTCTGTGCCGATAAATAAGCAGATAATCCTGATAAGAAAACAAAGGTTGGTGCACAAAAATGTGTAATCCAACGGGTAAAAAACAACATCCCCGTAGTGGTGTCTGGATTTAGCGGATCGCCGGTCATGGCGCCAACATGAAAGAAATCTCTTGTATGATCCAGTGCCATAATGATCATCACTAATCCGCGGAGTATATCAATAGATAAAATTCGTTTTGATAGGGGACTGTTATCAGCATTCATATAAATAGGTTTGGTTATTTAAATATACTCATTCAAAATTATTTTTACTGACATAATTATTACCTTTAGGTCCGTCAAAAATGTTATCTGAATCAATTTCAGTATGATGCATAAGAAAATCGATTTAGGAATAGTTTAATTGACTATAGTGATTTTGATGTTCGAAAAATTATAATAATATTTGTTAAGCGCTAACCGAATAAAATCTTACCACTAAATTTATCATAATCGATAATATATAGATTTCGTTTAGTAGAAATTAAACCAAAATATCATAACACATCATAATGAAAAGAAGAACATTTATACAAAACACAGGCTTGTTAGGGGCAGGAGTTGTCGCATCGAAATTTTCTTTTGCCGCTAATCTCGCACCGGAATTCCCTGTGGTACGTGTAGCTGCCGCAAAACGGCACTTTCAAAGTAAAGCTGTAGATGCCGCAATTAAAACTTTCCAGGCAAACGTTAAAAACCCCGAATTGGCCTGGCTGTTCGAAAACTGTTTTCCCAATACTTTAGATACTACGGTTTACCATTCAGAAAAAGAGGGTAGACCAGACACTTATGTAATTACCGGTGATATTGATGCGATGTGGTTGCGCGATAGCTCCGCACAGGTTTGGCCATATCTTCAGTTCGTAAACGAAGATGAACCACTTAAAAAATTGATAGCGGGCGTAATTATCCACCAAACGAAATGTGTTTTAAAAGATCCTTATGCAAATGCTTTTTATGGCGATGCCACAAAGGTAGGTGAGTGGAAAACCGATAAAACGGCCATGCAGCCTGGTGTACATGAGCGTAAATGGGAAATAGATTCTTTATGTTATCCAATCCGTCTGGCTTACCATTATTGGAAAAAAACAGGCGATAAAACCCCTTTTGATGCCAATTGGAAAAAAGGAATTGAAGCTACTTTAAAAACATTTAAAGAACAACAACGAAAAACGGATAAAGGGCCATATCATTTTCAACGCGAAACTACCCAACCTACCGATTCATTACCGATGGCGGGTTATGGTTTTCCGGTAAATCCGGTTGGATTAATTTGTTCGGCATTCCGTCCGAGTGATGACGCCACCATTTTTCCATTCCTGGTTCCTTCTAACTTTTTTGCGGTATCAAGCTTAAAGCAGGCAGCAGAAATGATTAAAGCTTTACAGCATGACCAGGCTTTGGAAAGCGGTTTGTTAAACCTGGCTGATGAAGTGAGTGCAGCGCTACAGAAACACGCTATCGTTAGTCATCCAAAATATGGTAAAATTTACGCCTTTGAGGTAGATGGTTTTGGAAGCTCGTATCTGATGGACGATTCTAATGTACCAAGCTTGTTGGGCTTACCTTATTTAGGTGCAATGAAAATTGAAGATCCGATCTATCAGAATACGAGGAAATTCGCCCTTTCTAAAGATAATCCGTATTTCTTTAAAGGAACAGCTGCCGAGGGAATTGGTGGGCCGCACGCTGGTCAGGATATGATCTGGCCAATGAGTATCACAATGCGTGCTTTAACTTCAAAAAATGATGCAGAGATTAAAGCCTGTATCGAAATGTTACGCAAGACACATGCTGGTAAAGGTTTTATGCACGAGTCTTTCAATAAAGACAACCCGGCAAACTTTACAAGGGCTTGGTTTGCTTGGTCTAACACCTTATTTGGTGAGTTACTTTGGAGAACCTACCACGAAAAACCAGCTTTATTAAAAGCTTAATATAACCGACCGTATTGATTGTTGTTAATGACTGATATTGACTTCAGTTCAATTCCCAATCAATACGGTTTTGTTTTATCTTTCCATACATTGTATCAGAAATTGCCAATGCCCATAAAGGTATCTTTTACGTCTAAAAAAACATATTCACACTGAACTTACCTTTTACAAAATGACAATAATAAATGATAATTTGCCTACCTCTATACTTTTAGAAATTAAAATAGGAGAGGTTATAACAGATGGAAAGGGCCAATCTGGCACAGTTAAAAGTATTGAAATCAGTGAAACGGATGAGCTTTTAATGTTTCTTTTTCAGTTGGAAGATGGCCACATCATTGTTAGGAGGCTTAAGCAGGTCTGTTAGTATATTAGTATTCGTCATTCTACTTAAACATGAATGGAACAATCTTATTGTTAACTACCTATTTAACTATAAATTGGTAAATATTTTTTGACAACGTCCTCATTTACATATTCTTAGAATGCTAGTCATTGCGGGGCCGAAGATAACCCAATGATTGAGTTCATGAATGCCTTTAAAAACAACTGCACAAATGAATAATCTTAAAGCGTGTCCTGTAGCGATCGTGTTAAGATTGAGGCTGTATCATAAAGACAATTTCTTCCCAGATTTTGTCATGTTGAGCCTGTCGAAACACATAAAAGATTATTTAACTATGTCCTTCGACAGGCTCAGGATGATAATTCGATATATTTGATATGGTCTCTTCGTTAGCTGAAAAAGCCTTCTTGCAATGACGATACTACAATGTTTCCATCTCCCTTACAATATAGGCCTCGGATCGAAAATCACTTGGAATGATTTAATCTTCTCGTCTTCCAGTTTGTACCAGCCGCTTGAAAAGATTGTTTTTTCACCCATGTTGATATCGTACCAAAGGCAAACTTCTTCCTGATCTACAAATACTTTTTTAACATCATATTTGAATTTCATTTTCTTCATGTCTTCGATGTAAATATCTGCGCCATTTCTTTCGCCCATAACACCTTTAAAAGTCATATCGTCATGCAGTTGTGCTCTGGCCATTTCAAAGTTTTCGGTGTTTAAGGCATTGATAAAATCAAGGACAACAACTTTAGCATTATGTTCGGTTAATAGTTTATCGGATGTGCTCATAACAAAATCTATTTATGATTAAACGAAAATTGGAAGAGAAATGTTTGGAAGGGAATAATTGAATGAGTGAATGATTGAATGACGGAATGGTTAAACAGGTTACTCCAACATTCAATCATTCAAAACCCAATCATTCTCTCATTTGCTTTAGCCTTCAAAACTATATACTTTTCCAACCTGTGTTTTAAAACTGTATTTAAAGTCATTTCCTGATTTTTCTTCATCGATGCCTTTAAGCTTAGGTTTTAACGCATTAGGAGACCTCACAATG
>NZ_JBFTRT010000498.1:0-3873 GCF_056399685.1 Pedobacter sp. 01N416 | reverse complement strand
TCTTGAAGGAGGTGCAATGAACTATGCTTGTTATGTTAGAAAAAAAATAGTCAATTTTTTACCAATTAAAGAAGGTAGTTTAGAAGATGAGGTAGATAGATTAAAATCTGACAGTTCAAATAACTACATTTCTAGCTGGGCTAAAAAAGGATATTTTCGTCGTTTTAACAACTATAAAATTATAGTTTCTAAAGTAAGTAATTCAAAAGATTATGCTGTAATCAATATCAGGGATGATAAAGATGTCTTAAAATATAATTTCTTTATTCAAGAGGATTCTTCTAAGGAGTTTTATATTGATGACAGAAAGTATCGATTTACGTTGGATGCCATTGATAATGCTGGTTATAATTTTATAAAAAAAGCTGCCTATTTTACTATGGAGGGATTATGATTGCATATTTCACTAATAGTGAACCCCTCCATTTCAGTGCAAAGTGGCCGCCAAATGGATTGCCGAGTAAATACAATATTGTTCCTTTCCCTCTGAACAAATACCAACAACTCCTCCCAACTGCTTTCTAGATTCAGCTATTTACGAAATAACCCGTCCAGGAACTCAAAATAGCCCAAAACAGACCCTCTGGATACTGCAAGTTACGCGAGATCCCCAAAAAAATGCGATAGCGGCTTAGAAGGGCTGATAGATTAGCCCTTACCTTTGACCATTAGAGCTTCATACAGCCTCCATTTCGCTTAAATTCGACCAATTACTCCTTGGTGCTATAATCTAAAAAAGCAGCTAAGGCAATCAAAACGGCCACTTTGCTCTGTAATCAGGTGTCGGTTTGAAGCGGAATGGAGCGTCAGTTTGAAAAAGGAACGTGCGGCCATTTTTCCTGAATACCCAATCTAAGCTAGAAAGTAAATCTGTCAATGACATATTCAAAAATTTTGAAATTCTAGATACATCAGATAAAAAAGAAATAGTGAGTTTATTTCCACCCCAAAGAGTTAATTTTCAGATAGGTGCACTTTTTATACAGCCAGAAAGCACATTCCTAAAATTTTATTAAAAAGGAAATAATCATGGAACCCAAATAATATGAAAAATGAAATTTCAAGAGAAAAAAATGTCAATCAAACGAGCAACATCYATTCTTGCGAAGAATAATATTATTGTTGATGAATACGAAGCGAATGCTATTCTAAATTTTTTGTATTTGATAGCTAGAAACTGTCAAAAATATAGCGTAAACCTTTCGGGAGCATTGAACACTCAAAATGTAACTAGATAGTGTTGCAATAAATTCTACTAATGTAGAATACTTAGGTCTTGTTTTTTAAAAGTTTGCAATTCAGGCATTTAGGTTCATAAAAAAAGGAAACAGAACATGTAGTTCGTTTCCTTAAGTACTCGGGGCGGGAATCGAACCCGCACGCCTTTGAAAGCACAGGATTTTAAGTCCTGCGTGTCTACCAGTTCCACCACCCGAGCATTAGCCTGTTCCGAAATCCTTCGGTAGGTTAACTTTAAAATAAATGCCTTCTGGTAGGAAGGCATTTTGGAGCGAAAGACGAGATTCGAACTCGCGACCCCGACCTTGGCAAGGTCGTGCTCTACCAACTGAGCTACTTTCGCAAATTAATACATAGTGTTGTATTCCTTTGGGGTTGCAAATATAGGAATTAAAGTTTTTAAAGCAAAAAAATAAAATAAATTTTTAGGATGAAATTCTTAATGCTTAAAAATCAGCGCGGTAAATTTCTTGAAATTAGGATTTATAAGGTTTTTTGTTGTTCTGGAGCTTAATGTAGGCCTTCTCGGATGTAGAACTTTTCAAGTTTATGTTTGTTACCTAATGGATTATCTATTCTAATAGCGTTTGTAATCGTTGCTTGTGCCAAAGTAAAAAGGTTTATAAACTTTAATATATGGATAAATTAAGCCAAACCAGAATTCAATTATTACACCCTGATTTAAGGGCTTTAGCAACAGAGACTTTTTCTAAAGCCGAATTAAAGTTAACGGGTAGGGCACAAGCCAGAATAACTGCTACTTTGCGCACGTTTGAGGAGCAAGATGCTTTATATAAATTGGGCCGGACTGTGGTTAACCCTGATGGCAAATCGAAAAGTAAGCCGATGGGAAATATTGTGACTAATGCAAAGGCAGGTCAATCGATACATAATTATGGTTTAGCGATGGATTTTGTGCTGCTTATAGATGGTAAGGAAACTTCGTGGAATATGGTTAAAGATTTCGACGAAGATGATATTGCCGATTGGACAGAAGTAGTTGCCGTTTTTAAGGCCAACGGCTGGGAGTGGGGAGGTGATTGGAAGAGTTTTAAAGATCCACCACATTTTCAATTCGATTTTGGTTATACCTGGCAACAATTGCAGGCCAAATGGAATATTGGCGATCAAAAAAATGGTTATGTCAATTTAAAAAGAGCTGCGCTAAACGTAGCCAACCTCTACAGGGCAAAAGCAGCTTTAAACCTTAGAACAGGACCATCTATTACTTCGAGAAAGAAAAAAGTTATTTTAAAAGGCGATTATCTTAGCGAAATTTCGAGAGAAGGCGAATGGAGTAATGTGGTTTTTGAAGGCATTAAAGGATATGTTAATAATAGATATCTGGTTAAATGATCAAAACGTAGAACATTAAATAAATTAAACCGCTAATCTATATTCTGGAAATTATTTCCAAATCAACTTTTACCATGCTTTTATTCTAAAATTCTTAATTAAATGTAATATCGTCAAATGGTTTTACCAGCGGTTCTGCCCTGGTATCATTAGAGGGGATGAATAAAACCAAGGTTGGAAGCATGAAAGATCCATCCTTGGTTTTGTTTTAGGATATTAATCAACTTAAATTAACCGTTTGTACATGCTACTGTCAAGTCCCTGTTTTTACTTAAATGATGTATGGACTATAGAGATGTACAGGTATTACCCGAAAGTGTAGCCCCTGCGCCATTGGAAGCTGTAACATTTGCTTTTACTGTTGAAGCATTAAGCACAGTAAGGCTGTAAGGCGGAGTGAAAGCCGTTACACCATTACCTGTAGTATTTCCGGTGACAGCGGTAAATATATTGTTTTTCACCTGAAGCGCTGTTGCACTGTTGTTCATCAGATCGATCGGGATCTTAACATTTTCGAATACATTCGACTCGATCAACAGATTTGATTCGAAACCAGCCTGGATACAGTTTTTGCTTGCCGTGCTGTTAAAGTAGTTGTTCACTAGATGTACCTTGCCAAACCTTACTCTTGGCATCCTGCCAACGCAGCCCTGGGCCCACCAGCAGCGTACAAAAGTAATACGGAAATGCCCCCTGTCCGAAGTAACATCATCACCTGAGCCAATCAGGTTAGAAAAGCGATGATCATCTGATCCCCCTGGGCCACCTGCTCTTGGTGCTTTCAGATAGGTGAATTTACAGTAGGAAACTGTAATGAAATCGGAAGCAGCCTTGATGTCAAAGTTTCCGTCAACGCCGTCTCTGAATTCACAGTGGTCTACCCAAACATTGGTAGAAGCATCTAAGGTAACATTATCCCAGCCGTCAACATCGTAAGCGCCCGGACCTTCAAAAATCAGGTTCCGGATAATTATGTTTTTGCATCTTTTTACATACATTATCCCTGAGCCGGCCTTGGTCTGATCAGCTGAAACGATCTTTGCACTAGTAGACCCAAAGAGCGTTTTTCCGGTCTGGTCCTGAAAGGAAATCCTTCCGCCAGAAGGTACTGTTATTGTGCCATTGACCTGGATTACCTTGATTGCTGTATTTTCTATTGCCGACTTTAACGATGCATAATTTGTAACCACCGTGGAGCTGACTTCTCCACCGCCGGTAGTGCCGCCGTTTTGCGATGCCCAGGCTTTGGCATAACATATAGCTTCGGTTGTTGCAAGG
>NZ_JBFTRT010000497.1:0-4444 GCF_056399685.1 Pedobacter sp. 01N416 | reverse complement strand
ATCTTGGAATGCTTTATAGGCGTCATTCTACCCATATTGTTTTTTAATCAAGATGTAATGGGGCAAGATCAGCCAAAATCTCCGATTCAAGTTCCTAAACAACCCTCAAATTTATTACTTGGGCATACTTCTCCTGGGGTAACCGATATCTGGATCGTCTTTAAAACCCATTGCGATTTAGGTTATACCATGTCTGCAAAAGAGGTTTTAAAGAAATACCGGGTGGATATGATGGACAATGCAATTAGGCTTATTGAACAGGAAAGGAACAAAGAAAGTTCGGAGCGGTTTAAATGGACCATTGCCGGCTGGCCGATGTGGGGAGATATTCTGGGTGATCAGCAGACTACAGAACGGAAAAAGAAAATCGAACAGGCCTTGACGGAAGGATATATAAATGTGCATGCTTTTCCGGCCACGATCCATACTGATGTATTTGAAGAAGAAGATTATGTTCGGTCGCTTGGATTTTCCTCTAAAATAGCCCGGAAGTACGGACTAAAACTGCCTATTGCGGCAAAGATGACCGATGTACCTGCACACAGTTGGTTTTTACCTACATTATTGCATCATGCAGGAATCAAATTCTTGCAGATCGGAAGGAATTATGCTAATCGCGGACCTATATTGCCTGAACTATTTTGGTGGCAGGGTCCGGACGGTTCAAGGATACTCTGTAATTACTCAACAGAGTACGGATCAAAGCTAATGCCTCCCGATGACTGGCCTTCGAAAAATTATTTAGCGGTTTCAATGACTCACGATAACGAAGGTCCCCCTTCTCCGGGTCAGGTAGAACAAGTAAAGAAAGAAGCGGGGAAAATAAAAGGGGCTAAAGTTCATATTGGGACATTGGATGATTTTGCAAATGCATTATTATCCGAAAATCCTGATCTGCCAGTAATAAAGGGCGATATGGTCGATCCATGGATCCATGGTGTAATGGCTATGCCTCAGGAAACCAAAATGTCGAGGAATATCCGTCCGCTTCAACCTGTTCTGGATATTTTAAATACGCAGTTAAACCTCTGGAAGCTACGGAGTGGATCAGTTGAGGACAAACTGACTGTTTCCTATGAAAACAGTATGCTTTATGGCGAACATACCTGGGGAGCGATGACACCCGGGTGGGGCTTTTTCTCCATGGATGGTAAAAATATGGGCAATGAAAGGTACCGCTATGGCAATGATTTCATCCGGGCGAGGGCCGAAGGCTTTTATGAAAAGTTTGAAAGCAGTTTTGAGGAGCACAGGCGATATATAAAAATTACAGATAGTATTGTCTCAAAAGAACTGGATAAAAGGTTAGCCATTCTTGCACAGAATGTAAAGGCGAAGGCCGGAGAAATCATCGTATACAATACATTGCCATGGGCAAGAAGTGGAGAGATCAGTATTGGCAGCAAAAAGATCTGGGTCAATGATATACCGGCCAACGGTTATAAGGTTATAAAGAACGATGAGAAAAATGGGGTTACTTTAGCTAATCATCCAGCTATTTTGGATACGAAATATTTTACGGTACGTTTTGATACCAGCCGCGGTGGTATTGCTTCTTTGATCGAAAAATCAAGCAGAAAAGAACTTGTTTCGAAGGGCGATAATTTTGTACTGGGACAGTTTTTACACGAGAAATTCAGCTATCAACAGACAATAGATTATTATAATAAATATTGCACGCTTTCCAATTCATTTAATGCTTCAACAAAGCCGAACATGCCAAAGAATATTCCCTATTCAGCTGTTGCGCTCAACAACTGGAAGATGAATGTTGTGCAGTCCGCTTTTGCTGATATTGTTACCCTGACCACTGGTAATACGCAAGGCATCGCCAAATCTGTATCTCTAAGATTTACCTTTCCCAAAGCGCAGCCTTTTGTTGATGTAGAATGGAGGATCAAGGATAAAGTCCCTAGCACCCTTCCAGAGGGAGGCTGGTTATGTTTTCCTTTTAACATCAACAAGCCTGATTTTAAGGTAGGAAGAATCGGTGGGGTGATGGATTTGGCAACGGATCAGATTACTGGAGGCAACCGCTATATCTATGGTGTAAATACTGGTGCCGCGTTAAAAGAGCATGGAGGTGTTGGGGTAGGGATCTGTGCAGTTGATGCCCCATTAATGAGTTTTGGAGAACCTGGGCTCTGGAAATATGATTATGACTATTTGCCCAAAAAAGCTTCTGCTTTTGTAAATCTTTATAATAACATGTGGAATACCAATTTCCCATACTGGACAGAGGGCACCTGGAGTGAAAAGGTGAGGATCTGGACGATAGGGAAAAATGAAAATACCACTGAAAATATTGCCATTAAGTCTTGGGAAGCCAGAATGCCCTTATTATCTATCACCACAAGCGGTATAGGTACAAAGCTGCCGCGCGAAAAAAGCGGGATTTCTGTTTCGCGTAAAGGCATACTGGTAACTGCTTTCGGAGCAGACCCTGACAGTAACCGGGGTACGCTGCTGCGGATCTGGGAACAGGCAGGGATTAAAGGGAAGGTAACGATCAATCTTCCTGGAGAAATGAGCGTAAAATACGCAACACCTGTAAATTTAAGGGGAGAGATAACCGGGCAGAAAATAGAAGTGAAAAATAACCTGTTCAGTACTGATTTAACATCATTCGGTCCCGCCAGTTTTATTTTAAATTAAGCGCTGATTACATTGGATAGAACAATGTTTCTGTTCATTCACAATAAGATAGTCCATGGTATTGTGTAGGATAGTCCATTGTGTTAACCGTTTTAGTTATTTATTATTATAGTGGCGCTGACGATGATCACCTCACCATCAGCGCCAGAACCAAATATAATCAGTATGAACCGTAGGCTTTTTTATTTAATGCTGTTGTTTTCGGCTATTATATATGCCATACAGGCATGCAATAGTTCGTCCACGAGCCAGGTTGCACAGGAGCAGATACCCGATAGCATCAGTTATAATTTTCATGTCCGGCCGATACTGTCCGATAAGTGCTTTATCTGTCATGGTCCTGATGCAAATAAACGTGAAGCCGATTTAAGGCTGGATATCGCGGAAGAAGCTTATAAAGCTTTGAAAGACAAACCTTCGGCGCATGCGCTTGTCCCCTTTAAACCCTTAGCCTCTGAACTTTTTTTGCGCATCTCTAGTCAGGATTCAAGCCAGCTAATGCCTCCTAAATCCTCCAATCTCAAACTAACCGCGCATGAAATTGCAGTTATCGAGAAATGGATCAAACAGGGAGCTAAATATGAGCGGCACTGGGCTTTTACGCCGCCAAAAAGCCATCAGATCCCAAAAGTGGAAAATAAGGAATGGGCAAAAAATGAAATCGATTATTTCATTCTGCAGAAACTGGAGCAAAAAGGGATAAAACCAAATGAACAGGCAGATAAAGAAAGGTTATTGAAACGGGTTAGCCTCGACCTTACCGGCCTACCACCGGATATGGAGATGATGAATAGGTTCATGGCCGATAATAGCAACAATGCCTATGAAAAGGTTGTGGAGTCACTCCTTCAGCGCCCCGCATATGTTAAAGAAGTCGGACTTCAGTCAACCGTCGGGGGGGCTGAAACCTACGCGAAAAAACCGTTGATGGAAATCAGAAATGAAGACATCAAAAAGATATTGGCTTTTGTAAATAAGAGAGATACCAATAAATTGATTGTTTCGGTAATGGGGGATAGGGATACACTACGTAAAACCTATATCCTCAATAGGGGGGTATATGATGCGCACGGAGAAGAAGTACAGGCCGGTACCCCGAAATCTTTGCTCGCTTTCAGCGATAAGTATCCAAAGAACCGTCTGGGTTTAACGCAGTGGCTCTTCGATAGGAAAAACCCGCTTACAGCAAGGGTATTTGTGAACCAGATCTGGCAGGAGTTTTTTGGACGTGGTATTGTTAAGACCTCAGGTGATTTTGGTATGCAGGGCGAACTTCCCTCGCATCCGGAACTACTGGACTGGCTGGCGGTAGATTTTATGGACCATGGCTGGAACATCAAGCGTCTTGTCAAACAGATCGTAAGCTCAGCGACTTACCAGCAATCTGCAGTCGTATCAAAAGAGAAATTAAAAACCGACCCTGAAAATATCCTGCTTGCGCGGGCACCTCGTTACCGCATCCCTGCAGAATCCATAAGAGATGTGGTGCTGGCTAGTAGTGGCTTATTGGTTAAGACCATAGGCGGTCCAAGTGTAAAACCTTATCAGCCTGCTGGGCTTTGGGAAGGAGCGACCTCCGGACGTGGTATACTGGCCTCTTACCGCCAGGACCATGCCGAAGACCTTTACCGTAGGGGAATGTATACATTTATCAAACGTACAGTCCCACCGCCTTCAATGGGTGTTTTCGATGCCAGTAATCGCGATCAGTGCGAGGTGAAACGGTTAAACACCAATACCCCGCTTCAGGCTCTGGTGATGTTAAATGATCCAACGGTACTGGAGGCTT
>NZ_JBFTRT010000496.1:0-5372 GCF_056399685.1 Pedobacter sp. 01N416 | reverse complement strand
ATGTAGTTTGTTGTAGCGAAGGTAAACTTCACTTTTCCGCTCAGAAACGTGATGAGCTGGGGGATACCATCAGACCGGTTGGTTCCGTAATCACCGGCATAATAAGCATCGTAATAACTCAGCACATCGGAATAGGGTTTAACCCCATTGAATTCTGTGCCCACATCCGGATAGCAGTCCCTCCATATCAACGACTCATCGTCGATGTCGTCAAAGACTACATGCTCCCCGTAACTTCTAGCCAGCTCATCCAGCCCACCGCTTTCTTGAAAATATATAGTGTTGCCTGGATTGTTCGCTGAGGTCATCTGGCTCATACTCCAAGAGGTGTAACCATTATCCGGGGTACCTGAGGGAGAGAATTTATATTTCACCCCGGCCGCATCCCAAACATCAAATACCTCGCTTGCAAGGTTTGGAACTATTTTTAAAGCCTTATATGGAAGCAATAAAGGCGTTTTATTCACATCGTTTTTAAGGACGAATTTTCCAGAGTTCCCATTAAACTGATAGGTAAAAATATCTGGTTCGGTATTATAATCACGGGCCCAGCTTGAAATATTATCGGCCCTATTGTTAAAAGATTGAGATAGAAGATCGGATGCCGAATAAAAGTTGGCGGGATAAGGAGTTCTGAAATCCGATCTGCCCATTATTGTACACGATATCTTTCCCCCGGCGCTTAATGACCAGCCCATTCCCGTGAAACCGTTTGGATCGGATGGCTTTGCGCCTGATGCATGATACCTCAGAACGATCGGCACACTAAGGTCCCCCTCCTTAATGGTATATAAGGGAATCTCTATGTCAGGAACACCTGTAAAACTCCCAACAGGATAATCGACATACTTCATAAACTGCTGAGTAGAGGGTGATGGAAGGGTTACCTTAGGTAGTTCTTGTGCCCCGGCAACAGAATAAAAAAAGGTAAGCAGAAAAAAAAATAATCTATAATTTCTCATAATCAAATATTGAAAAAATCAAAAAAGTGCCATTTATCGCAATAGAACTGAACCTTCAAATCAACAATATCAAGATCTATTGGATATAGCCTTTGAAAATGATGATCATTCGCTTGGCGAATGGATGTGACTCAATTGTATCAATCTAAGGGGCCTAAATCATAAATGTACAATTAGGCCCCTAAAGTAATTTTTAAAAAAAATGAATGAGAATGTTTTTGACGAACTCGACAAATCGTGTGACGAACAGCCATTACGAGGTGACGAATGGAATTGCAAAACCAGCCGGTAAGAAAACGTGATGAAATGTTATATTTGTCCAACTGTTTTGATTAATGCCTCCAAAAAACCTTCCATATCAAAAACCAAACTGGTTTGATGAGCTTCCTGCATTCATAAAGGTTCTGCTGTTTATTCTTTCCTGTGGTTTTCTCTATTGGCTTAAAACCAGGCAGCAGGAACTCGAGCGAAGGGAAAATATCCGCACGCTTATCCCTGATCTTGTTTCTGCTTTGAAGGATATCGCTAAAAAGCAGGATATGGTTTTGTATTTTGCCAATTACGATGCATTTAACCTTCGGGCAGCGCATCGTGAGCTACTGGAGGCCATTCCTAAAGACTATCGGAATTGCGGTCTGGATAGTGATGAGCAGGCATTGATTTCCCGTTTTGTAGATAGCCATCAAAATCTGGAGGGAATACGCAGAGCTTATAATGAACGTTTTATCCCGCATGAGATTTCCGAATTCAAGGAATTTCTTTGCAGCCTGGAAGCCTATCCCCTTTCCTTGGAGCAGATGCGGGCGGTGGTCTGTGAGGAAGACAATAATCTGGTGATTGCTGGAGCAGGTACGGGAAAGACGACCACCATCAGTGCGAAAATCGCCTATATCCTGGAGAAGAACCTGGCAAGACCCGAGGAGCTGCTGGTGATCTCTTTTACCAATAGCGCAGTAGATGAGATGTTTGACCGGACCTGTAATTTCTTGCGGGATGATGAACTGGCCAGCGGGATCACTTTTAAAACTTTTAATGGCTTTGGCAATATGGTCTGCAGGCATTGCAGCCCCTACCCGGTGAAGCTCGCTTTTGATGGTAAGGACTACCGGGCCAAGTCGTTTATGCAGCGGGAGTTTGACAGGCTGTTTTTAACTGACGCGGATTTTGCGCAGAAGGCGGTTAACTTCATCTCTTTTTTTGTCCGGCCCCCGCGGGATGACTTTGAGTTTGAGTCGGAAAACGATCTGATCAAACATGAGCAGGCTTTCCGTAATGTGAGCCTGAACGGGACAGAGTGCAAAAGTCTAGAAGAGGTGATGATCGCCAATTTCCTGTACCTGCACCAGGTGGAATTTGTGTACGAGCGGACCTATCCGCTACAGGCCGAAGACCAAAATCCTGATTTTGGCGCCTATTCCCCTGATTTCTATCTGCCGGAATACGACATCTACCATGAGCATTATGGCATTGACGAGCAGGGCAATGTTCCCGCTTATTTCAAATGCAAACCTCCTTTTAAAACCCCTACCGAACAGTACCAGAGCGGCATGCGCTGGAAGGAACTGATCCACGAGAAATACGGGACCCGCCTGATCAAAACCTATTCCTTTCAGAACCGCAATGGAACGCTGCTCAAAGCGCTAAAAATTCACCTGGATAGCTACAAAGTGACCTTGAACAAACGGGACCTGGGCGAAATTTTGACCAAGATCAAAGCGCTGGACGACTATGAGGACTTTATGGGCCTGATCTTTACCTTCCTGAATCTGATGAAGTCCAATAACAGCACAATAGAGCAGTTAAAATCGAAAGCCGCAGACCAGCGCTTTGAAGTATTCCTCGGCGTATTTGCGCCATTGAGCGAGGCCTACCAGGCTGAACTGAAACGCACGGGCTGTATCGATTATAACGATATGGTGAACCATGCAAGCAGGTATATTTCCAGCGGTGAATTCAATAAAAAGTACCGTTATATTTTAGTGGACGAGTTTCAGGACATGTCCCTGGGCCGTTATGGCCTGGTCAAGGCATTGAAAGCCGCCAATCCCATCGCCAAGCTTTACGCCGTCGGAGACGACTGGCAGTCCATCTTCCGCTTTACCGGCAGCGACATCAGTATCATCACCGGATTTTCAAAGCATTTTGGGGTGACCGCCGAAAATGCAGTACTCCAGACTTACCGTTTTAACCAGGAGATACTCAACTTAAGCAGTGGCTTTATCCAGGTGAATCCCTCCCAGCTGAAAAAAAACCTGTCCTCGCCTTTTAAGGCATCACGTCCTTCTTTTGTACTCACTCCTCTAGCCAGCTATGGCAATAAAGCGCAAAGGGATCTGCAGAAGTTTGATGCTCTAAAAGATACCTTGGCAAAGATCAAGAAAGACCACGCCACCGCCTCTGTATTTCTCATCGGGCGCTACCACCATAATTCGCCCGCAGACTTAAGGGAACTGCAGAAAGCTTTTCCAGGGCTCAAGCTCTCCTATTTCACCGCCCATGCCTGTAAGGGGCTGACCTGTGACGTGGCCATTTTGCTGGACCTAGATAGCGGCGTATACGGTTTTCCCTCCCAGATGGCCGATGATCCGATTTTAGGCTACCTGCTCCAGCACGGAGACGGTTTTGAAAATGCAGAGGAAAGGCGCCTGTTTTATGTCGCCCTGACCCGCGCCCGCCACCAGGTCTATCTCCAATATCCACTATTTTAGATTGACACAGTTTATTTTACATACACCAATTTTAAAAATAAACCCCCAGACTCTTTTGCTCGTTCAATTTCGATCAGTTTGCCAAATTTCAAGACCTCCTCATCTCTTCTTTAGCATCTGGCCTACCTCGCAAATCATCCCAACGGGCTTGCAATTGTTGTAAATAGTCCATTATAATACTGGTGTAAGATGCTGTATTATCTATCCTTGATCAACTAAGATCAGTATGCAAAAACATCCAACCCCAAAAGCTTAACACTATTGAAGTTGGACTGGATTTCGTTATTTAGCCTAGCTCTGGATAATCATGATATAATCCATACACTAGATGAAGACATAAAACAAGAAGATTAATTGTGGGCAACAAAACGCAGAAGATCTCGAAACCATTTAGCTGAGTTAACCTTTTCTTCATCCTTATCAAAATGACCGGAACCAATAAGAAAAGAATAATTGGGAGAATTAAAATTAAAAACACTGATATTATACCCAGAACCTCATCAAAATCTACACCCAGACTAAAAACAGTATCCGTAAGCTTCAATGTAATAAAAGCTAGCGTTGCTATATTGGTTATAATACTTAACAACCCTACATATATGATAGGTTTATTATTGTTTGGGGCCATTTTCTATTTCTTTTTTAATTTCCTCGGTAACTTGTTTACTTGTCCCTTCATCAATGTTTGAATGTTCAACTTTCACCTTTTGTTTTTTGTTATCCACAACTTTGATGTTTGTCACCTTTGTTTTTTACCGTCCTTCGCCTTAATTTTTATTGCCTACTAAAAACCTTGTATTAGTTTTGTGGACAGCTTGCTTATGTAATTTAATGTGTTAAATATCAAAATAC
Organism: Pedobacter sp. 01N416; assembly: GCF_056399685.1. Classification (NCBI taxonomy): domain Bacteria; kingdom Pseudomonadati; phylum Bacteroidota; class Sphingobacteriia; order Sphingobacteriales; family Sphingobacteriaceae; genus Pedobacter; species Pedobacter sp. 01N416. Next base: position 850 of record NZ_JBFTRT010000496.1, on the reverse strand, counting down.
ATTACCTCATTTTATGCTAAATACATTAAACTCAGATACCCAAAAATATCGGATATTTGAGTTTAAAGTAATTCCTATTTATCTGATTTAAATAAAGACGGCAATTCACTATAATAATCAGGTTGATATTTGGACATGAGATCGCCTGTTAGGCTAACACTATACTCGAACAAGTCGAAATCGAACCTAAAAAAAATTTCCTCATCAAAAAACTTCYTATTCTTCTTGTAAAGTTTTTCACTAATCTGATAGGACATCGCATCATCAAAAAGAAACCGCTCCGCTACMACCTGGTCAAGAAAAAGCTCTTCCAGCTTTTTATATGGRATATGRGAGATATTGATGGACCCAAACATATGTTCTTCGTTACGTAATACCACATCTAAGTAAACCTGATAATAATATTTTTCCATGATATTGTTTTAACGCTTATTATGCACCTCCCAAAGATAAGCAGCCCAACGGCAATAAATCCAATTGGACTTGGTCTACTAATTACAGGAAGATTGATTGAAGAACCACTTTAAGCCGAAATGGGGTGACAGTTTAAATGCCGAATGGACGGCCATTTTTGCCGAAATGCCCACATAAATCTGACGGATATTCTATGCTAAAAACTTTTTAAACCCGATTGTTATTTCCGTACGCACCAAGTGGTCATGGCTCTCATATTCTGCACATTGGTCGTCTTGATGGGTTCGTGAAGTTGTCCGCCAAGTTTTTTGGTGAGCCTCACCAGCATTTCCTGGTTGACTAAAAAGCGCTCTGATCCGTCTGGAAGAATATACCTCCCATTTCCGATAAAACGGACCAGCGATTCAATACCGATTTCTGAGGCCAGGCGACAGAA
>NZ_JBFTRT010000495.1:0-3896 GCF_056399685.1 Pedobacter sp. 01N416 | reverse complement strand
GAACTGCTCACTAACATTACTCCGGACAAGCAAAGCCATATGGTACTTCTTGGAGCACGAATTGGTGAACATGACAGTCCACTAAATTACCGGGATTGTGTCTCTGCAATGGTTCCCGAAAGGTATCCCTCATCTACAAGACCAATTGTGCTAGGAATAGGGAATTTAGCGATAAAGGATTCCGATCAAAATTATTGGCCACTTCAGGAAAACCAATTAAAAATGATGTTTGAGCGGGACATTACACCGCTACGTGCGGCAAATGGTCCCCAGCATTTTTCAATCTTTGCACTCGCGCCGATGCCCATTCTGATCCGGCTGGGAACGCTTCTTGGAAATATTTTTTCCACAGATGTCTACCAGCGCCGGCGAAATCCTGAGGCAAGCTGGAAATGGCTGAAAAAAACGAGCAACCGTTCCTTTCAATTGACTCTTCCAGATAATTTTGACCATCCTCCAGTACTCAATTTATCAATAAGTGGGACCATTACCAATGACCGTATCCACGAAATCCTGGGCGAGGAGGTCAACATTTGGACGATAAAGTCCGATATTATTGACCTGGACTGTATGGAAAGTAAGGTACAACTAGAAAGATTTAAACAACTAGTCCGAAAAACTTTTGATCAGCTCAAGGCAAAACATGGGCAGAAGGCAATCTTAAGCATCTTTCCTGCGATGCCCGTATCCTGCGCTGTAGAGTTCGGACGGGCCTGGATGGCTAAATCTGATCTGTCAATGGATATTTTTGACCAGAATAAAACTAATAATTCATTCATCAAAACTCTAAGCATACACTAACATGGAAATGCTCCTTGAAGCAAAACGCAATTTCGGGACTTTCCTCGAACAACTCGCTGACACCCTGGATCTGACCGAAGGCCAGCACAAGACCGCAAAGGAAAAATATACTTCTGTAGCAAATTTTCTTGCCGCCCCGGATACTCTGCTCACACCCTTCGACCCAAGAGTATTGGTACAGGGCTCTGTCCGAATCGGCACAACTGTAAGGCCCATCGGGGAAGATGCGGAGTTTGATATCGATATGACCTGTATTCTTTCTGTAGACATGCCCGCTAAGCAGGAAGACCTCAGAAACATTATTGAAGAGAGACTTCGGGAAAGCAGTGACTACAAGCGCATGCTGAGCGAGGAACAACACCGGAGGTGCCTGAGGCTGCATTATGCAGAAAGCCTGAAATTCCACCTTGATATTGTTCCCGCTATACCCGACGACCCCAGCTGGATACAGGTGCAGGGCGTTCCTGAAGCGTATGCAAAACATGCCATTCTGATCAGCGATGCCGACCATGACTACTTCGATCAGGATAAATACAGTATCGACTGGCCCAAAAGCAATACCGAGGGCTACGCATTATGGTTTTTGGACCGTATGAAAATCCAAGCCGACCGTATCAGGATGGAGCTCAAAGCCCAATTGCTGCTGGAAAGCGTCGACGATGTACCCGAATACAAAGTCCGAACGCCACTGCAAAGAGGGATACAGCTGATGAAGAGACACCGTGATATGATGTTCAAGGACGACTGCGACAATGCGCCGGTATCTATCATCATTACCACTCTTGCTGCAAAGGCCTATGAAAAGGTTATTTCCGCCAGCCAGAGCACCATCTTCTATGATATACTTATCGAAATGATCGATGCCATGCCCACTTTTATCAAGCACTTCGCCGGAGAGTTCCATATTGAAAACCCGGTCAACCACAAAGAGAATTTCGCGGATAAGTGGAACGAGACACCTAAAAAGGCAAGAAACTTTATTGACTGGATTACCGCCTTCAAAAATGACTTTCAGCAGTCCTTTAGAACCGGGGATATCMAAAAGGCTATCAGCTCCCTTCGCCCTCAGTTTGGCGACCGGATCATCAATGAGGCGCTGAACAGATTCGAACCTTCAGGACAGCTACTTAATGAAAGCAAGAATACTTCGCTGATTCCCAATGTTGCCCATAGGCAAATGCCACTATGGCCCGTAAGGCCCGAACATAAAGTCCGCATCACTGCCAAATACAAATCCCATGATAACAACTGGACTTGGACCGAAATCAATGAAAGAACGCTTGAAAAAGGTGTTAACTTAATGTTCAATGCTTATACCGATGTTCCGGAACCTTTTAACGTTTTCTGGCAGGTGGTCAACACCGGAGCGGAGGCCAGAGACAGCGGCTGCTTGAGAGGCGCTATCTTTCCTGCTGGAACGGCCGGGACAGGTGGGCTGCAGCAACCGGAAGCCACCAGCTATTCCGGTCTGCACTGGGTGGAATGCTTTATCGTGAAAAACGGCATATGCGTGGCGAGGAGTGGGGAATCGATTATCAGGATTAGATGATCCCAGACCATCGTAGCACAAGTTCACATACTAACCTTAATTAAGACAACATTCATGGCTTTAAGTCATAATGCGAAATAATAGGGCCCTTTGGCCAGCAGTCATTGTTACAAAATCTAATATAGATGTTATGCTCCAAACCTTAAAAGAATCTTATTGGGTCTGATTGCGACTATTGTCATGCACATCATTGGGAACTGGGGTTTGCCCTCTCCATGTTTTTTATTATAACAGCAAGAAGAACAGGCTGCCCCTCTATATGTTTACCATTATAACTTTCTGACGAAAGATGTTTTCCTGCTAGGCGCAAATTGTTTAAACAGGTGATAAATCAACTTTCACACGAAGCCCTTTAGACTTAACTTAGCATAGTTACTTTATGATACTTTTTCCGACTTATACCAGATTTCTGGAATGTTCACTTGATCTGGGTCGGCAACCATTAAATGTACTTTTCCAAACTGAAATGCAGATAAGATATCTTTTTTCTCAGCTAGTGCTTGATAAAAGCCTTTTGCGAATTCTGTTGAAGCATCAACCCCAACGGGACTATTCATTCCTATAACATAGATATTATGTTTGGAAATTGATTTTGCTTGTTCAGCAGAATAACAAGCACTGAGAAAAACACATTGTGTAATGCCAGAAAATAATTGGAATAAACTCTCAAGCGCTGCTGTAGGTATTAGTACGCTTCTACCGTTATCTTCTTCCATTGCTAGGCCTTCTTCCGTTCCGTGTCCCGTGAAATGAACAAATTGAGGATTATGTTTCATAAGTTCACTTGTCAAGGTATCAAGCTTTGCGCCAGTTTTTGAAATCAATTCTATATCATCTCGATTGGTTGATGATTGAAGAACTTCGCTTATTTTACGCTGTTCCATTCCGGCATTGAGCATTCCAGCGTCAGTTGGAGATGACGCAAAAAAAAGAATTTTATCTTTGATTGTGGTAACTAAAGTTTGTGATTTATTTAGGAGGTAAATAACTTTATTCCTTACACTGTATTCCCAATTATCTTCACGGAGGTCAAAATGAACGATGGCCCAGCCATCTTTATCAAAATCACTTCTGCATTTTATTTGTTCTGTTTTGTAGGCTGTTAGCCCAAGAATACATTCAGGTTTGTGAAAATCCTTTCTCAGATTTATTTCTTTAATAATTCTAAGACCAGCTAGCTTTTTGACCTCTTCTTTTTTTCTGTTCGGTAAATTTAAATCTAGAATTAAAAGATCTATTTTATATCCGCGCATAAAATAAGATATAGCGTCAGCAACATTTTCTGCAATAAGTATCTCTACGTTTTCACTTGATACAATCTCTTCAATCACCAGTTTGATTTTCTCAATTTTTAAAGGTGTATCATCCACAATTAATATTTTCATGAGTTAAGAGACCGCATAAAAGTTTCAAGTTCCCTTTCCCAAGACGTGTTTTTCAGATTGTAGTAAATGTATCCTTTGTAGAGAGTTGGAAAGTTCTCACTCAGTTGTTCATCAAGTTCTTTAATTGAAATCAGCCCGCCATCAAATTCATTGTATTGAGT
>NZ_JBFTRT010000494.1:0-8174 GCF_056399685.1 Pedobacter sp. 01N416 | reverse complement strand
ATCTTTATACACCGCAATATAGTTGTCGGTATATACCTGTTTAATGTTGGTATTAATTGCTTTGTGCAGTTTTAAACCAGTTGCACCGTTAAACATAGTCGTAATCGGAATTTCTTTAAGTACATCAATTTGTCCACCTTGATGAAAGGCCAAAAATTGGGCAGGCAAACTAAATTTCCAGCCATTACCTTCTGCAATGGTACTTTCGGTAGATAAACCGCCAATAATTTCCTCTTTAGCAGGATCACCCTTATAAATCATTTTCTGCCAGGCAATCCAGGCATCTAAAGTAAACTTCTTGCGCTCAACCAATAACTGTGTTCCGTATTCAATTGGCGTAGTTAAGGTTCTTTCGAAATCGTATAAAGGTTCGATATACTTATGCTGAATGTTACCTTCTAAACTTCCAAAAATTAAAGTAAGATTTCTTTTGTGGTATTTTACGCTGAATAAAGGTTTCGCATCGGAAATCCCGTTTCTACCAAAATCCTTTCTGATAAAAGCACCAGCGGTAATCGCCAGATTAGGATGCGCGTAGTAAACAATTTGAGGCTGTAACTGTGTTCCGTACAAAGTATAACCATCATGAAAATCGTTGGTATACTCGTAATTACGAACATAGTTTAAATTATAAAAGTTGAAGTGAACCTCGTTGGTTAAGCTGCTATCGGGACGTATCCGGTTTTCGAAAGCCGATTGATCAAACTGTGCCGAAGCGAAATAAGCACTAAAAAGAAATGGTATTAGCAGTAAGGCCTTTTTCAGACCTGTAGTTGTAAACATGCGCTTGAATTTTATCGCCCAAATTTAGAATAGTTTTTGGTTTATTTAACCGCGAGGCACGCGAAGTTTACGCAAAGGAAACAAAGTGATTTACGAGTCGACCACCAAGGTTACAAAGGACACAAAGCTTTTATTAACACCGCTAATTACAAACAATATTCTCAGTGCCCTAGTGAATTGTGGTATACAGATTATTCGCCACGTTTTTTACGATAGTTCTTGTACAGTTTAACCGCAATCATAATGGCCATTGCTATGCCCATTATCCCTATTAAACCGTAAATCCAGTTAATGGCGTTTTTCAGGATTACCACGAATACAATGGCAATCATAAAAATCGTTGCCAATTCGCGCCACAACCTCAATTGAAAGCTGTTTAACCTATACTGGTTGTTTTTAAGCTGTTTAACGATGTTCTGACAGATAAAATGATAAATGAGTAAGCCAACAACAAAACCTAGCTTAACCCACATCCAATCGGCTTGAAGCAAGCCTTGGTTTAAAGTCAGCATAGATACACCTGCCAAAACAGAAATGATCATGGCTGGGGTGGCGATAATTTTCCACAAAGTAGCCTCCATTTTAACAAACTGTTTTTGGAGGATACTTTTTTCGGGTTCAGGTTTATCGTTTGCCTCGGTATGGTAAATAAAAAGACTCAGGATATAAAACAGTCCTGCCATCCAGCTGATTACAAATACAACATGTACTGCTATGAAATATCGATAATATGGCAATAGCGTTTCTATCATTTATCTATTATGGGTTGACGAGAATTTAATACCTAAACTCTTTAACCACTTCAATTGCGTATTTAACGTTATCGAAGGGAATATCTGGCATTATACCATGGCCCAAATTGAAGATAAAACCTTCGGTACCACGCATGCGTTCAAACAATTTATGGATCTGTGCTTTAATTACTGCTTTATCTGCATATAAAATATGTGGATCTAAATTTCCCTGTACGGCAATACCTTTTGGCAAAGCATTTTTAATGTTCAATAAATCAGCATTCCAGTCAACTGAAATTACATCTGGTTTAGCTTCTGCCATAATCGGAGCAAAAACTGAGCTCCCTTTACAAAAAGAAATAACCGGAATATCTTTTCTGTTTAAGTTAGCAATGATTTCCTGAATATAATGGTGAGAAAACTCCTGATAATCATTCCATGATAAAGCAAGTGCCCAACTATCAAAAATCTGAACAGCATTAACGCCAGCAGTAATCTGAAGATTCAGGTAATCTGCCGTTACTTTAGCAATTTTAGCCAAAAGTTTGTGCGCCAGCTCTGGCTGATTGTGTATAAAGAGCTTGGTTAATTTAAAATCTTTAGATGAACCTCCTTCAATTAAATAACTCATTACGGTAAATGGTGCACCTGCAAAACCGATCAATGGAATTCTGTTATCCAATCGTTGTTGAATCACTTTAATCGCATCAGCAACATATTGCAATTCGTCCAGACAATCAACATTTAAGTTTTCGATGTCTTTAGCGGTACGTACCGGATTTGCAAATTTAGGTCCAACGCCTTGAGTAAAACTCAAATCACCACCCATAGCCTCTCCGGTTACCAAAATATCACAGAATAAAATCGCGGCGTCAATATCCAACAAATCAACAGGCAACATGGTCACATCTGCAGCAATTTCTGGATTTTTACACATCTCTAAAAAAGAGTATTTGTTTTTAATTTCCCAATATTGTGGCATAAAACGACCTGCCTGACGCATCATCCATACTGGTGGGCGTTCGGTTTGTTTTGAAAATGCTGCGTCTAAAAATAGGTTATTCTTCATGATTGTATCTGGTGTCGCACTACACGTCATGCTGAATTTATTTCAGCATCTTTCTTTAGTTAGATCCAGAACTGAGTTCAGGATGACGGACTGCCTAAAATTTTAATTTTGCAAAGGTATAAATAAAAAAAAAACGAAGTACCTTTTTATCCCTAAACTGGTGCTTCGTTATTCAAAATGACAATATTAATATTATAACTTGCTTATTTCTTTTTCAATTTTAACGAGAATGTCTTTCGAGCGTTGCGTTTCGGCAAGCTCTTTGGCCAATTTCGTATAAGCTTCTGCCCTTTCTCTATCTTTCTTCCGCAAAGCGAGATTAGCCAAATGGATCAGTACATACGATTTCTCATTTTTACCTCCTACCGGAAAGCGGCTTGCCAACTGAAAGTGATACTCGGCTTTATCATAGTCTTCTTCCTTCAAAGCCATATTGCCTTGCATAAATTCGTAATAACCCCTTCGGCTTTTAGCCAAGCGCTCTGGCTTAACCACCTCARCCAATAAGGCTTTGGTTTTACCGAATTCGTTATTCTTGAAATGTTTTGATGCCATCAAAACCGAACTATGCTTAAAATGGCTCCAAACAACAAAGGCAAACAACAGTCCTGAAACAGCGGCCAGCTGATATTGATTGTAAAATACACAAACCAATGCAGCAAGCGCAAAAACAGCCATTAAAGCATATCTGCCCTTATTATTGTACATTAATGACTATCAGTAAATTTATAGCCTACACCGCGGATCGAGTGGAAATAAACTGGATTTTTTTGATCTGGTTCGAAATACTTACGGAAAGTTAAAATGAAGTTATCGATTGTTCTTGTTGAAGGATAAACATCATAATTCCAAACGGTTTCTAAAATCTGCTCTCTTGAAACCGCATCGTTTTTACGTTCGATCAACAGTTTCAACAACATCGTTTCCTTTTTGGTTAACGGTGTGATGGTGCCATCATCGTGTTTTAATTCGAAAGAGTTAAAATAAATTGTTTTATCACCGATTTTGTAAGAATTCAATTCTTTTAAATCATCAGATTCTTCTACCAATAGAATTCTTAATTTTTGTGACATAATTGAGATTAACTAAATGTTACTTCAAAAATACTTCCTTGAGGCAAATTGTCTTTTACTGTAATATCTGCATCATGGTATTGTAAAACCTCTTTCACAATAAACAAGCCTAAACCTGTTCCTTTCGCTTTTCTGACATTCTCGTTACCAACGCGGTAAAACTTATCAAATATCAACATTTTTTCGGCATCTGAAATACCCGGCCCCTGATCTACCACACTTAATTGAATATGCCCATCAACTTTGTTTAAATGCACATTTATCTCATCACACGGGTTCGAATACTTCACCGCATTCTCAATTAAATTGGTTACTACTGACGATAAGGCAAATTTGTCACCCACCACCTGCAAATTTGGCTGAATTTTAGCATTTATAATCTGCTCGCATCCGCAAGAGTGAACCTGTAGCCTATCCGTGATTTTATATACCAGCTCCGAGAAGTTAAATTCTTCCTTCGGAAAAGTATAGGAACGGTTTTCGATCTTGGTGGCCAACAACATATTTTCAACCAGATCATCCAAACGCTCGATATCTTTTAGCGAATTGTTAAGCAATGAAGTTTGGCGTGCCTTATCCAAATCACGTTTAACAATGGTTTGGATAGAAAGTTTTATCGCTGCCAAAGGCGATTTCAGCTCATGTGTAATTGACATCAGAAAGTTCTGCTGCTGTTCCCTTAATTTATCTTCACGTTTTAACGATTGATGAAGGAAATAACCGCCGATACAGAGCAAAAACAAAAACACTGAACCTTCGCCCATAATCATGGTCATGCGGCTTGGCTGCAAACGCACCACCAATGTTCCCCACGAAATGAGTTGAATCAGTGCGTAAAGCAATAATGCGTAAAATATAATTATAGATTTCTTCATACCCCAACCCCTAAAGGGGCTTTTAATTTTAAATATCTTTTCCTTCGGGTTGATTACACAGATAATGTGATTTCACCGATTTATTCTACTCTGTCCGCTATTGCGAAGCACACAGCAATCTTACTACTACCGGTATTTTAAAACCAATTGACTAAGATTACTACGCCGTTCCTCCTCGCAATGACGATTTTCCGAACAAACCTCTTGCTCTCTGTGAAAACTTAGCGTCCTCTGTGGTTAAACAAAAAAGTCTTACTTCTTAAATACTAAATCTAATGCTTCAAAAATAGCACGTTTCGCTTTTTCCAATTCGATCTTAGTATGTGCTGAAGATACGAAACCAACTTCATATCCCGATGGGCCTAAATAAATTCCTCTATTCAATAACTCGCGGTGCATAATTTTGAATTTCTCCATGCTGCTGGCATCAATATCATCAGCCGACTGGATTTTATCTTTATCGGTAAAAGCAAACCAGAAGATAGAACCAATGGTAAATACCTTAAATTTATAGTTACGTGCGGTTGCAAAACGCTGAATACTGGCTACAAATTCTTGCGCTTTGGTATTCAAATCTTTGTAAAAGCTTGATTTGTTCAGTTCTGTTAATGTTGCAATGCCTGCTGCCATAGCCACCGGATTTCCAGACAAGGTTCCTGCCTGATACACACCGCCATCAGGAGAGATATGTGCCATAATTTCAGCACGTGCACCATACATCCCAACAGGTAAGCCACCACCAATGATTTTGCCATAAGTAACAATATCAGGTGTAACGCCATAATGCGCCGCAGCTCCTTCAAAGCCTACCCTGAAACCGGTAATAACTTCATCGAAAATCAGAAGGGAACCGTTATCCGTACAGATTTTACGCAAGAAATGAATATATTCTTCATCTTGAATAATCAAACCATTATTTGCAGGGATACCCTCAATAATTACTGCTGCAATCTGATCTTTGAACTGAGCAAAAGCTTGTTCAATAGCTGTTTTATCATTTAGGGGTACAACGATGGTTTCTTCAGCAAAAGATTTTGGCACACCCGCAGAAGAGGTTTCACCAAAAGTAACCAAACCAGAACCGGCTTTAACCAAAAGCGAATCGCTATGACCGTGGTAACAGCCTTCGAACTTTAAAATTTTATCGCGACCGGTAAAACCTCTTGCCAAACGTATGGCAGACATTACCGCTTCGGTACCAGAACTGGTAAAACGGATTTTCTCAACAAAACGGTTGTTTTTGATAATCAGCTCAGCCAATTCATTTTCTAAAGCTGTTGGCGCACCAAAGCTCATTCCGTTCTGCATTACCTCGGTAACTTTTTCGCGGATTTTAGGATTGTTATGCCCTAAAATTAATGGTCCCCAGCTACCACAGAAATCGATAAACTGATTACCATCGGCATCCCAAATATAACAGCCATCACCTTTTTCGATAAAAAGTGGCGTACCATAAACAGATTTAAAAGCCCTAACAGGTGAGTTTACCCCACCAGGGAAATACGTTTTTGATTTCTCGTACAATTCGGCAGATTTTACTCTCGAAATATCAGGTTTACTACCTGTATTTACCGGAATATCGGCTTCGTTGCCTGAAAACATTTTCTTTAATGAATCTAACATTTTTATTAAGCTTAAAGCTGAAAGACTAAAGCTTAAAGCGAAAAGTAAAGCGCTATACAATGGCTTTGGTCTTTTTGCTTTAAGCTTTCAGCTTATCTAAATCCAGTTGTTATTTAAAATATCTTTAATATGGTAAGTGGTAATAATACTTGCGCCTGCACGGGCGAAGGCATGCATCGTTTCCATTACAACTTTTTGCTCGTCTATCCAACCGCGTTCGGCAGCTGCTTTTACCATCGAGTATTCGCCTGACACATTATAAACAGCAATTGGCAAATTGGTATCCTGTTTTAACCGTTGGATAATATCCAGATAAGCTAAACCTGGTTTCACCATTAAAACATCAGCGCCTTCCTGTTCATCTAAAGCGGCTTCGCGCAAAGCCTCTAATGGGTTTCTAAAATCCATCTGATAAGCCTTCCTATCGCCTTTGCTTGGTGCACAGTCTGCAGCCTCTCTGAACGGGCCATAATAGGCTGAAGCAAACTTTGTGGCATGGCTCATAATGGCTGCGTTTACAAAACCGTTTTCATCTAAAAGATTACGTATGGCTTCAATCCGTCCATCCATCATGTCAGACGGGGCAAACATATCGGCACCAGCTTCGGCATGTGTTAAAGCCATTTTAGCGATTACCTCTACTGTTTTATCGTTTTGAACATAATCGTTCTCTAAAATACCGCAATGGCCATGGGTGGTATAAGAACAAAATCTACGCGGACGATTTAACATTTTATTTATATCAAGTATTTAGTATCAAGTATCGAGACCTGAATATCTTTTTATTTTTTCCTTCGGGGTGATTGCACAGATTGAATGATTACACAGATTTTTGGATTTCATAGATGGCCTTACGCTTTCTGCCCTTTACCTTACGCCCTAAACCTTATGCCTTTTACCTTACACCCTAAACCTTACTTAATCTCAATCCCAAACACTGCCTCAGCTAGTCCAATTTCATCAGGCGAATAAGGCAAAGCATATTTTACACCCATTTCATCAAATTTCTTACCGGTAGAGTTTCCAATAGCAATTACCTGTTGGCCAGGCTCCAATAAATTATCAGCGAAATAGGCATCAACATTTGATGGACTGGTAAAAATCAGCACATCAGCATAACTTTGGTCAATATCATCTTCGATTACTGTTTCGTAAATCGGCAGATCGATTATTTTAGCATCAGCTGGTAATGATTTTTGAATCGATTGTAAAGAATCCTGCGCTCTTGGAAACAGTATCTGCTGACCGCCAACCAATTGCGCAAAATCTTCTGCAACTTCGGTAATATCGCCACTTTCGCCAACAAAATCGGCAATATGGCCAAATTTACGCAATGCATCTTCAGATCCCCTTCCTACCACACCAAACCTTGTTTTCTTTGGCATTACCGGTTTTAGGTTGAAAAAATATTCTACGCTGTTGCGGCTGCTGAAGAAAACCCAATCTACGTGTCTTAAGATAAACTGATCTAAAACCGTTACTATCGGGAATGTACGGATTAATGAACGTCCTTCTATTTCAATATTATTATTTTCTAATGCCCTACGGAAATAACTGTGCTCACCAATTTCGCGCGAGATGAAAACCTTTGCCGGTTTCTTTCTTTCTACATTAAACTTGGCCACAATTTTTTCTGCCAAACCTTCGGTACTTTCTGCGCGTAAAAACAAACGCTCAGGAAAATGGTCAGCCGTTTCGGCTTTTGAAGTCCATATTTCGAATTTTCCATTTTCTTTTTTGCAATAGCAGCCCAAAGGCATATGGCAACCGCCTTCGAAAAGATTTAAAACCTTACGTTCTACAGTTACAGTCTCTGCAGTTTCCGGGTCGTGCAATTTTTGCAATGCACCAAAAAGCTCGGTATCATTTTCCCTGATCTGAATAGCCAAAGCCCCCTGGGCGGGTGCCGGAATAAACTCAGTAGTTTCTAATTCTTCCACATGTAAATCGCTTACATCAAGATTTAAGCGTTTAACACCAGCTTTTGCAATCAGAATGGCATCGTAATCTTCATCAC
>NZ_JBFTRT010000493.1:0-3921 GCF_056399685.1 Pedobacter sp. 01N416 | reverse complement strand
AGCTTTTAAGTATGCAGGTGAAACTTTAAACTGGGATATTGAAAAGGAAAAATTTCTATCTAATGTAAAATATACAATCGAAAATTGAAATTTAGTTGAAACGCGTTCTCATCATATCTCCTTATTTTCCTCCTGCCAATACAGCGGATATGCAACGCATTAGAATGAGTTTGCCATACTTTGAAAACTTTGGATGGGATGCAGAAGTTGTAACTGTTGAAGATGAATATATTGATACAGTAAAAGACCCACTTTTATTACAATCTATACCAGATAAGATAAAAATTCATCACGTAAAAGCGCTATCAAAAAAATGGACAAGTAAGCTTGGACTTGGGAGTTTAGCTTTACGCTCTTTATGGTTTTACCGAAATAAGGTAAATGAGTTACTAAAAAAGGAAACATTCGATTTAATATATTTTTCGACTACTGCTTTTCCAATTTGTATTTTGGGCGCTTATTGGAAAAAAAAACATGGTATACCTTATGTTATCGATATGCAAGATCCTTGGCATACTGATTACTATCAAAGTAAAACAAAAAAAGAAAGACCTAAAAAGTATTGGTTCTCCTACCGTTTGAATAAATATTTAGAACCAATTGCCATGAGAAGTGTTGATGGCTTAATCAGTGTTTCAGCAGGTTATATTGATACTTTAAAAATTCGTTATGCATATTTAAAAGATAAACCAAGTGCTGTGATTACTTTTGGCGCTTTTGATTTGGATTTTAAAATTGCAACAATCAATGGTTCAAACCTAAAAATTCGATTTGACAGCAGTCACATTAATTTGGTTTATGTAGGCAGAGGTGGCTATGATCTGCATCCAGCGCTGAATACACTTTTTACATTATTCAAAAAAGGACTAGAATTAAACCCCACTGTGTTCAAGAAAATTAGAATGCATTTTATAGGTACAAGTTACGCACCACAAGGAAAGGGTGAGCACACAATTTTACCTATGGCCCAACGCTTTAACATCTTACCTTTTGTGCATGAGCAAACGGATAGAATTGGTTTTTACGATAGCATAAATTGCTTGCAACAAGCTGACGGTTTGCTTATCATTGGATCGAATCAAGCTGCATATACAGCTTCAAAACTTTATCCGTATATCTTAGCTAAAAAACCGCTGCTTGCTGTTTTGCACCAAGCAAGCAGTGCTACACAAATCATCAACGATTGTAATGCTGGATATCATTTGGATATTGATGCAATTGAAAATTCTGCCTTTGATCAACTAAATGAATATCTACAAAATGTTGTGCAAAAATTAATCCCTCAAACAAATTGGAAAGCATTTCAACCCTATACAGCATCTGCAATGACAAAAGAGCAAGTAAACCTATTCAATAAAGTTATTTAAATGCAATCCATTTATAAATTTATTTTAAAAAGACCTTTTTTTAGAGGGCAGGATAGAATATTTAATTATCTTTTTACTAAGCATAAATTAAAAAAAGCAGTCCAAATTGCCGAACCATTGGAAGGTAATTTCAAAATCTATTGCGATACTTCAACATGGATTGGAGGAAAAATTGCTTATACAGGAGATTACGAACCAGAACTTAAAAAAGTTTTTAAATCTATTATTAAACCAGGCGATCATATTTTAGACATCGGAGCAAATATTGGATTTCATACCATATATTTTGCTCAGCTTACAGGAAATACGGGTACAGTGACTGCCTTTGAGCCTGTTCCACATAACTATATTGCCCTCAAGAAAAATATTGAGTTAAATAATTTTACGAATATTAACCCCCAAAATATTGCTTTAAGCAATAAAAATGAGCAAATTAACATCCAAGCAGATTTAAGGAGTACCAATCCTGGTGCTTACAATCTATTCGACCAAAATGGCGATGTTTCTATAAAGTGTTTTGTAGGTGATGAAGTTATTGGGGATCGAAAAGTCGACTTCATAAAAATTGATGTTGAAGGGTATGAAAGTTTTGTTTTAGATGGATTGATAGAAACAATAAAGAAAAATAAGCCAAAAATCATTTTCGAGTACGATAAACATTACCATATAAAAACTGGTCGGGCAGAAGATTATATACTTACCTTACTGGCTTCATTAAATTATGGCTTTGAATATATCCATAGAAATGGGTTGAAGAAAATTATCAGCTTTGAAAATTTAGTTTCGGGTAATATTATAGCTATGCCTAATGATTAAAAAACTCGCTATAATTACTACCCACCCTATCCAATATTATGCGCCAGTTTTTAGGCTTTTAAGCAACAAAGTCGAACTTAAAGTATTTTACACGTGGGGAGAAAGTTCACTAAATAAATTTGACAAGGGATTTGGAAGGCAAGTTGAATGGGATTTACCACTTTTAGATGGATATGATTCTGCGTTTCTAGAAAACATAGCTAAAGATCAAGGCACACATCATTTCAATGGTATTGTGAATCCCAATCTCATCGACACGATACAAAGCTTTAAACCCGATGCCATTTTAGTTTATGGATGGGCATGGCGCAGCCATTTAAAAGCAATTCGATATTTTAAAGGGAAAATCCCAGTTTATTTTAGGGGCGATTCTACCCTACTCAATCATCAATTTGGTTTAAAATCTATTGTGAAAAATATTTTTCTTAAATGGGTTTACCGTCATATCTACGTAGCTTTTTATGTAGGTAAACAAAACAAGGCTTATTTCAAAAAGTATGATGTAGATGAAAAACAACTGGTTTTTGCACCGCATGCGATAGATAATGAACGGTTTGCAGAAGATAGACATATAGAAGCAAGTTCTTTAAGAACTAAGTTCGGCATAGATTCTAGTGAAATATTAATTCTTTTTGCAGGTAAGTTTGATCTTGTTAAAAATCCTTTCATTTTATTAGATGCTTTTATTAATCTTGACTTGAAAAATACACATTTACTTTTTATTGGAAATGGAGTGTTAGAGGGGAGTTTGAAAAGGAAAGTTGAGGGATTAGGAACGAAGAGATCCTTCGACTACGCTCAGGATGACAGTATAAAAAAGAGAATTCATTTTATTGATTTTCAGAATCAAACAGCAATGCCAGTTGTGTATCAGGCCTGTGATTTATTTTGTTTGCCATCTTTGAGCGAAACATGGGGATTGGCTGTTAATGAAGCCATGGCTGCCGGAAAAGCAATATTGATCTCTAATAAAGTTGGTTGTGCTGCGGATCTGGTTAAATCTACAATTAATGGAGAAATATTTAAATCGGGAGATTTGGGCGATCTCAAACAAAAACTTAGTGCATTAACTGAAAATAAAGATAAATTAGCACAAATGGGAAGCCTATCAAGACAAATTATCAAAGATTGGTCGTTTGAAAAACAAGTGAAGGCCATTGTAGGTACAATTCATAATAACGATGCAAAATAATAACCCAACCAAACTTATTTTAACGCTATACTTTCCTGTTTTGGTTTGCTATTTATTAATCAATAGTCCAATCATTTCCTATTTTGTGGCATGGTTTGGTTCGCTTTTTATCTTTTATACCACTATTTTGTCACCCGCCGCAATTATTAATAGAGATTTGCCTATTAATAAACAGATTATGCGGCCCTTATTCCTCACCCAACTCATTTTTGCCGGATTTATGTGTACCACTTCCATATTTTATTTTATGGATCATTTAGGCTACCGATATTTAACTGAAGTTAATTATGGCAAACAGTTTAAAGAAAGTGAACAAACTGCACTGATTGCCAGTTGCCAGCGCATGAGTTTACTGGCACACGCTACATTGGTTACTGGTATGCTTTTGGTTCAAAAAAATCTTATTAAAATTAAGAGTATAAAAGCCTTTGATGACAATGATGATTTTTTAATCTGGCTCAGTATTATTGTATTTGGAATAGGATCGTTAGCTCAAAATTTTTCAGGACTTAGCCAAATTGCACTCCCACTTACACTGGTTGGAAT
>NZ_JBFTRT010000492.1:0-6583 GCF_056399685.1 Pedobacter sp. 01N416 | reverse complement strand
GCCTAATCGTTTTTGAGCAAAGCCAGGTAAGGTTAAGCCCAGTATGAACAAAGCTGATAAAATTGTTTTTCTCATTTTCGGTTTCTTTTGGTTAGCATTTAATGGGCTAATTTACTGAGGTATATCCTTTCAAAATGATGGAATATGAGCAAAATATTAAGTTAAATTGGTTTAAGTTTTAACGGAGAAGGTTGAGTTTCTTAAAACTTTGAAGATGCTATTCTTGTTTAATTGGCAATGTTGTGAAACTTAATTTGACAAAAGAAACGATGGAAACTCAAAAAACACCTGCTAAACAGAACAAACAACCAGGGATAGAGGCGAAGATGGATCCAAGACCTGAAGTAATTAAAGCAAACTATAAGGGAGCAGGAAAACTGAATGATAAGGTTGCCCTGATTACCGGTGGAGATAGTGGCATTGGTCGTTCGGTAGCAGTTCATTTTGCAAGGGAAGGTGCCAACATTGCTATTGTTTATCTGGATGAGGATGTTGATGCAAAAGAAACCCAGAAAATGGTTGAAGTTGAGGGTAAAAATTGTTTATTGATTAAAGGAGATGTTAAAAAGCCTTCATTTTGTAGAAAAGCAGTAAAAACAACTGTTAAAAAGTTTGGAAAGATCAATATTTTGGTAAATAATGCCGGCATGCAGGTTCCGCAGAAAGATCCAAAAAAGATCGACGATAAACAGTTGGAAGATACTTTCCGTACTAACATATTTGGCTATTTTTACTTTGCGCATGAGGTATTGGAATATTTTCAGGCAGGCGATACCATTATCAATACCACCTCAGTAACGGCTTATCGTTCTTCGCCAAATCTGATCGATTACTCTTCAACAAAAGGCGCAATAACTTCTTTTACACGTTCGCTCGCTACAAATTTAGCCAAAAAAGGTATCCGGGTAAACGCTGTCGCACCGGGACCCGTGTGGACACCACTCATTGTATCTACTTTCGATGAAAAAAAGATTAAGTCATTTGGGTGTGAAACAGCCATGGAAAGGGCTGGTCAACCCTCAGAACTTGGACCATCTTATGTATTTCTCGCTTCATGATATTGGTTTATTGATTGCCATATTTTCGAGTATCATTGTGGTAATGCTCGATAGCGTTATTGGTATCCATCGGCAATACGGCAAACTGTTTAATATTATGGAATGGATTTTCGCCGCGCTTTTCACAGTCGAATACATTTTAAGATTGGTGAGTATCAGAAAACCGATCAGTTATGTGATCAGTCCATTAGGTATTATCGATCTGATTGCATTGTTACCGTCTTATTTGAGTATCTTTTTTATTGGTGCACAATCTTTACTGGTTTTTAGGGCACTAAGGTTACTTCGTGTTTTCAGGATATTCAAACTCGGACATTTTTTAACAGAGATTAATTTTTTAACCCAGGCACTGAAAAACAGTGTGCGGAAAATCAGCATATTCCTGCTAACCGTTTTAACCATCACCGTAATTCTTGGTTCTATTATGTATTTGGTAGAAAAGCGCGAAAATGGATTTTCGAATATCCCCGAAAGTATTTATTGGGCCATTGTAACCATTACAACTGTTGGTTATGGCGATATTTCGCCCATCACGCCACTGGGTAAGTTTGTGGCTTCTGTAGTGATGCTGATCGGTTATGCCATTATTGCTGTACCCACCGGGATTATTACCCACGATATTGCTGTTGCGGCCAGACAGAAAAAAGAATTACCCGAATCCTGTCCGAGCTGTAGTAGAGAAGGGCATGATAGCGATGCCTTGTTTTGCAAATATTGTGGATCCTCTTTGTTTAAATAAAAATGCCAGATAATTACTAACCTGGCATCTTTTATAATGGAAATAATGACTTATAACATTTCGCTATCTTCATCATCGTATGCATTCGGATCTTTATTCAGTTCTTCTATATCAGATTCGTTATAGTCATCCGTTTCTGCTTCATCGTCATCGTCATCCTCATCTTCTTCGTCTTCCGGACCTTTGATTTCTTCATTTAATTGTGTGCCTTCGCCATCAGCATATTGCACTTCATCATCTGTATATTCATTGTCTTCAGATGGCTCAGGAGTGGCGTGACCCTCGGCTGCATTTCCTTCCGAACGGTTGATCTGGAACTGTTCGATATTCTGAATTTCTTCTTCAGGTTGATTGTTTTCTAGATTTTCCATAGTAAAAGTCTTTTATAGTAGAACAGATTCTGATCAGATTAAGTTTAGAGAAAATTTAAAATCTTAAACCACTGGTGTTGTAAGGTTTTTAAAACATGGATATGATTTGCTCAAACTTTTTAAATGTTAACGGGGTTTTATAAATGCATTTACCTTAATTACTTAACCATGAAAAACCATTTCGATACCAGGAAAATAGCAGTAGTGGGAATGATTATTTCAGCTACTTCATTTAATGCTGTTGCAAAAGCAGACTGGCATTATGCAGGATCATTTGATTATATTAATCAACAAGATAGTTTAACCACCACACAATTTTTGCAACAGGCGGCTATTGCCGGAATGAAAGAGGTATCAACCGGGAAACTTGCGGCAGAGAAAGCRACAGATCAAAAGATAAAGGCATTTGGCCAGATGATGGTTGACAATCATACCAAGGCCAATGAAGAATTAAGATCCTTGGCGAAACTTAAGAAAGTAAATTTGCCAATATTCAAGCCCTGGCTAAATAGTAGCTTAAGTTATTTAGCATGGTAACCTTTTGCTTTCATATTCTTCTAAAACGATTTATTGGATTTGTAAGTTTAAATAATTAATATATTTGTTTAAACCTCGCCAATATATGTTTTCAATAAAACATTTTTCAGATTTAGGATTTTTCATCCTTTCAAAACAAGAAAATGAAACCCAATATGCAGAAATTTATAGTAAACGCTGTAGGTTTTCTTTGCAGACAATCCTCATACCAACCAGGAAAATTTTAATATGCTTTTTAGCCTTGAGCTCAATCTTTTTTACGGTTTGTGCTAAGCCAGGAGCGGAACACCATCAGGCAGATATTGTAATTTATGGAGGAACATCAGCCGGTATAATTGCAGCCGTACAAGCTACCAAAATGGGTAAAAGCGTTATTGTAGTTTCACCCGACCGCCATCTTGGTGGTTTATCATCTTCAGGGCTGGGCTTTACCGATACGGGAGACAAATCCGTAATTGGTGGCCTCGCCAGAACATTTTATCAAAAGGTTTATCAGCATTACCAGCAAGCTAGCGCCTGGAAATGGCAGAAAAAAGAAGAATACGGTAACAAAGGACAGGGTACACCTGCTATTGATGGAACGGACCGTACCATGTGGATTTTTGAACCTCATGTTGCTGAGCAGGTTATGGAAGGTTTTGTTAAAGAAAATAAATTAAAAATTTACCGCGATGAATGGCTGGAGCGAAAACAGGGTGTAAAAATGAAAGATGGTAAGATTATCAGTATCAAAACCTTATCTGGCAAAATTTTTAGTGCAAAAATGTATATCGATGCTACTTATGAAGGCGATTTAATGGCTGCAGCTAAAGTAAGTTACCATGTGGGCAGGGAAGCAAACCATATCTATAACGAACAGTGGAATGGGGTACAGGCCTTGGTTTTTCAGCATGCGCATTATTTTAAAAATAATATCGATCCCTATAAAATTCCAGGAGATAAAAAAAGCGGCTTGTTGACGGGTATTTCTACTGATCAACCTGGACCGAACGGAACGGCAGACCATAAACTTCAGGCGTATTGTTATAGGATGTGCCTGACCAATAAAGCCGAAAACAAAATAGCGTTTCCAAAACCAGACCGCTACAATGCAATGGATTACGAATTGCTGTTAAGTGTGTTTAATGCCGGTTGGAACGAGCTTTTTAATAAATACGATCCTATTCCGAACCATAAAACAGATACCAATAACCACGGACCATTTAGTACCGATTTTATTGGAATGAATTATGCCTATCCTGAAGCAGACTACACAAAGCGGAAAGAAATTATTAAAGCTCACGAAAATTATCAAAAAGGATTAATGTACTTCATGGCCAACGATCCAAGGATGCCCGAAAAAATTCAGCAGCAGGTTAAAAAATGGGGTTTGGCGAAAGATGAATTTAAGGATAATGGAAACTGGCCATATCAGCTTTATGTACGGGAGGCGAGGAGAATGATTGGAGATTTTGTGATGACCGAGCATGAAGTACTCGGCAAAAAAGAAGTGTCAAATCCGATAGGGATGGGCTCTTACGCCTTAGATTCTCATAATGTGCAACGTTATATTACGCCCGAAGGTTATGTGCAAAATGAGGGCGATATCGGCGTTAAAGCACCGAAACCTTACAGTATCTCCTACCAGGCCATCGTACCCAGGAAAACCGAATGCAAAAATTTATTGGTTCCCGTTTGTTTGTCATCATCCCATATTGCGTACGGTTCTGTACGCATGGAGCCTGTATTTATGATCCTGGGTGAATCAGCTGCCACTGCCGCATCCTTGGCTATCGATCATAAAATCAACATTCAGGATGTAAACTACAATGAATTAAAAAACTTGTTGTTAAATCAAAAGCAGTGTTTAATTTTAGAGACTAAAACGATTTATTAGCCTTAAAATGTAAGAACCAAAAATTTTTATTAAACAAACAAACTTTAAAATGAAAAAATATCTGTCATTTGCCGCCTTAATGCTGGTTTTTACAATAAAACTCTTTAGCGCCCCTATAGAGCTCCTATCTCCAGATAAGCGGATCAAAATATCGGTAGCCATTAAAGAAAAAATTGGCTACGCGGTTACATTTAATGGTAATCCTTTATTAGCCGATTCCTATTTACAGTTAAATCTGGCTCAGGCAAAGCTTGGTGAGCATGCAAAATTGATCAAAAAAACATTTTCATCTATAAACACCAGTTCAAATCCTGTTGTACCGCTTAAAAATGCCACAGTGATTAACCATTATAACTTGTTAAGGTTAGATTTTAAAGGCGATTTTAGTGTAGAATTTCGAGTTTATAACGATGGGATAGCTTACCGGTTTATTACCAATAAAAAAGACTCGATCATTATAAACAGCGAAGATGTACACCTTAATTTTAATAATCCCGTTAAAGCGGCTTATTTAGAAACAGGCGGTTTTAAAACTTCGTATGAGATTTTATACCGCCAAAACGAGCTTGGAAAAGTGAATAAAGAGAAGATGAATGTATTGCCAATATTGTTCAACACAGGAAAATATAAAACACTTTTATCAGAAGCAGATCTATACGATTACCCTTGTTTGTTTATAAAAGCCACAGATGATAAAACTGTTGATGCTATTTTTCCAAAGGTGCCATTGGCTTTTGGAGAAGATGGAGACAGAAGTCGGAAAATTTTAAAAGAAGCCGATTATATTGCAAAAACAGCTGGTAAAAGATCGTTTCCATGGCGTTTTTTTGTTATTACCGATAAGGATACGCAATTGGCTGCTAACGAAATGGTTTATAAGTTAAGTACACCTAACCAGTTACAAGATACCAAATGGATAAAACCTGGCCAGGTAACCTGGGAGTGGTGGCATAATGCCTATGTATACGGCGTGGATTTTAAATCGGGTTATAATCAGGATACTTATAAATATTACATCGATTTTGCTTCGAAATTTGGTATTCCTTACATCATTATGGATGAAGGATGGGCAAAAACAACACTTAATCCTTTCGAACCTAATCCAACCATTAACCTGCAAGAGTTAATTGCTTATGGCAAACAGAAAAATGTAAAAATTGTACTTTGGTTTACCTGGCTGGCAGTCGAAAATAACTTCAACATTTTCGAAACCCTGGAAAAATGGGGAATTGCAGGAGTGAAAATTGATTTCATGGATAGGAGCGATCAATGGATGGTAAATTACTACACCCGTGTAGCTAAAAAGGCGGCTAAACACCATATATTGGTCGATTTTCATGGTGCATTTAAACCAGCTGGTTTGGAAGTAGCTTATCCCAATGTGCTCTCTTATGAAGGCGTTATAGGTATGGAACAAAATATTGGAGGCGGTTTGGCCACGCCAAACAACAACTTATTCCTTCCATTTTTACGTAATGCAGTGGGGCCGATGGATTACACGCCCGGGGCCATGCGTTMGGCACATAAAGAGGATTATAAACCTAGCTGGGTAAATACCATGAGCATTGGTACCAGGGCGCATCAGCTGGCCATGTATATTGTTTTTGAAAGTGGTTTTCAAATGCTGGCCGATAATCCTTTTAACTATTTAAGAGAGCCCGAAACCACTTCGTTTATTACCAGCGTTCCCGTAACCTGGGATGAAACTAAAATCCTGGATGCAAGCGTTGGCGAATATATCGTTACAGCTAAACGTAAAGGCGACAAATGGTTTATTGGTGCTATGGGCAACGATCAAAAACACGACTTGAAAATTGAAACCGGTTTTTTGAAACCAAATGCAAATTACCAGATCAACCTGATCAAAGATGGCATCAATGCCGATTTTCAGGCAATGGATTTTAAACGCATCGTAAAACCAATTAAAGCAGGAGAAACGATCGATATCAATATGGTAAAAGACGGTGGCTTTGTTGCTGTAATTGAGCAAGTTAAATGACAG
>NZ_JBFTRT010000491.1:0-3938 GCF_056399685.1 Pedobacter sp. 01N416 | reverse complement strand
TTCTTTTATAAATAGAATTTAGTCCCATTCCTGATTTTTTTGATCTAATTTCTTCGGGGTTAAAACCAATCCCATTTTCGGAAACCCTTAAATATATAGTATTGTCTGCCAGATGCGAATCGATTTGAATATCGGTTGCCTGGGCATGCTTTATGATGTTATTGATGATTTCTTGCAATAAACGGAGAATGATTAAATCTTTGTTCGGCGATGTAATTTGCAGATCGATTAATTGATTGTTAATTTTTAGTTCATAAGAACCAGCTTTATTCAACCAGTTAATTTCCTGATCAATTGCGTGGCCAATGCCGTTTTCTACCAGTTGCTCGCCATGTAATAGTTTTGCCAACTCCCTTAATTCTTTAATAGATTTGTTAACCAGTGCTAACGAATTGTCGATTTTCTTTTTGGCCTTTTCCCCATCGTTTAAATTTACAGAGTTTAAGGTGAGTGTGGTAAGGCTGAGCAACTGGCCAACATTATCATGTAATTCTGTGGCTATACTTTGCATCGTTTGATCTTGTACTTCAACGCGGGTTTGAAGCATTTCGGACTCAAATTTTTGCTGCATATTCTGCTTTTCCAGAAAATGGTTCTTTTTATGCCTGGTATAAGATCTGATATATAAAATCAAAAAAACAGGCATAAGAAGAAATACCAAAGTTGCAATGGCAACTAAGATTGCAATTTTTGTTGTTTCATTCTGCATATAAAGGAATATAACCAAAAGCTATATAAAATAAGGTTTAACAGGATATAAATAAGGAATTTTAAAGCAAAGCCTATAATTTTAACCGTAAATAACCCATCAAAAATATTCGACATGGTACTTCCAAAGTAATAAAACAAGACTCCTGTTACCCACCAAAATTCAGGATGAGTTTTGATTTCGATAAAGTTTTCATCTTTTAACAACAAATAATAGTAGTAAAGGCAATAAAGCGTGAAAATGACAGACATCACACTAATTGTAATGGTGTTTAAATTGGTAAACGGTTGGGTGGTTAAAAAGAAAATATAGGTAAGGACTATAATGCCCAAACCTATAATAAATATAGATTTGGGATTAGTATATTTTTTGATACAATGGTAAAGGCCATATAATATTGCGCTGATTTCAAAAACAATATAAATATTAAATAGCCATAAATTGTGTATACCTCTTATAGCCAGATAGGCAGCGGCTTCCTCAGTAACTAATGCAATGGCTAAATAACAGGTAATTACTTTCCCAAAAGCATGTTTATCTTTCCATATGATTGCAATAGCAGCTATAAAACAGATAACTTCTGCTATAAATATAGGAGTTAAGTACCTCATGCTTTATAATTGTGTGCCTTCACAAAATTCTGGACAGCCCTGACCTCTGTTTCCTATGTCATCAAGGTTATCCTGATGCTCTTCATCATTGCTTTCGCATGCCATAGTGGGTACCAATAACAAAGTGTTTTTACCTGCATACCCACTTTTTACCCCTTCAGGTAAAACATCGGTATATTGCGCAAAATAGAGCCTTAACCCATCATATTTTCCTTCGCTCATTAATTTTGCAATTTCCATTATCTGTTCTGCCGGAAACCATACTGCTTTAGTGAAAGATTGTGGGAATTTTCTTGCCTCGACAGCATAGGCATCAACCATGGCCTGCGCAACCTTCTTATCGATAGGTTCCGAATTTAATTTTTGACTCATAAATTTATTGTTTGATTTTCTCTAAAAATCGATAATAATAAGGGTTTCGGCAAGAGCTATTTGCAATTAAAATACCGTAAAAATACCCTTTCATTTAAGGCGTTTTGCGCTAACGGCGAATTGCGACGTACCACTACTTTTGGTATACAATAACAGCTGAATAATTTGTGATTGTAAACGATGAATGCCGTGGGCCCTATTAAAACAAATATTTTGAACTTATTTTAAAACAAGTCTGATTTTTTAATAGAGCTTGATTATAGAAACATTAACCATTTAATTCTTTCAAAAATGATAAACAATATCCTGTTACGGGAAAATCACAGTTCGATCAGCGAAAGGGAAGTTGAAATTGTACACTTGTTATCGATGGGGTACAACAGTAAAGAAATTGGCGAAATGCTTTTTATCAGCGAGCATACCGTTAATACGCACCGAAGAAATATGGTAAGAAAGCTCGATCTTAAAAATTCTTATCAATTAATTGTTTGGGCCTTTAAAGAAAGAATATTATCCTTATAAAGGTTAAGATACGCATAACCTCTCATTCTAAACAGCAAAGCCTGCTATTTGATACTAAAGTCAAATCAGCAGGCTTTTGTTTATATACTATATTGCTTTAAGGTCTTGCGGGTTGTGGAGCAGGTAGTTCTTTTCTTGGGATCTGTGCCTCGCGCTGCGAAGTATTGTAAACAAAAGAAGCGATAATGGTTGCTGCCTGTTTTAAATCATCCTCAACAAGCCTATCATAAGTATCCATATTGCTATGGTGGGTACGGGTATTGTAATCGGCAGGATCCTGAATAAACTGGAAACCTGGGATACCTACGGCATCAAAGGCTTGGTGATCGGTACCGCCTGTGTTATTAATGGTGATGGTGGTAGCGCCAAGATCGTTAAAAGGTGTTAACCAACTTTGAAAAATTGGACCAGCGGCTGCATTGCCCTGTAAGTAAACGCCGCGGATTTTTCCTGTTCCATTATCGAGGTTGTAATAAGCTGATATTTTTTTCTGGTCTGGTGTTAATACCATGGTTTTCGGATCGCCAAAATGTTTTGCCACATAACCCCTCGATCCAAATAAACCTTGCTCTTCTGAGCTCCAAAGTGCAATACGGATGGTGCGCTTTGGTTTAAAATCTATCGCTTTTAAAATACGCATGGCTTCCATCATTACGGTAGAACCTGCTGCATTATCTGTAGCGCCCGTTGCCGCATGCCACGAATCGAAGYGCCCGCCAATCATTACCACTTCATCTTTTAGTTTTTTATCGGTCCCAGGTATTTCGGCAATTACATTATATCCTTGAGGATCCTGATCGTAAAATGAGGTTTTGATGTCAGCTTCAATTTCTACAGGCTTGCCAGCACGTAAAAGACGCAATATATGCAAGAAATCTTCTGCTGCAACTTCAAGTTCAGGCGATACCGGTTTTGCATCCAAAGCATAAGAAGCACCGTTACTGGTGAAAAACGTCCCCTGTCCTCCACGGGCATAAGTTAAAATTAAACCTACTTTTTCTTCTACCAGCATGGCACTCATTGCCGCACGGATTTCACGCATTTTCATCATCTGTGCCATTCTATCGGCCATTGGCCCGCCATTAGGGCGTTGTCTTGGGCCTGCAGGTTGTGGTTTTGCTGCGGCCATTTGTGCCAGGGTAGTATCGGCATAGCGCAGAAAATCGGGCTTAATGCCACTTGTTAGAGGGGTACCCTGATCCATCATAACGATTTTTCCGGCCAATTTGCCTTTATATTTTGCTAAATCGGCAACACTATCGGCCTTGATTAAAATGACCTGCGATTTGATCGGGCCATTTGTACCAGGTGTCCATGCTTTAGGAGAGGCAATAATGGCATGATAGTAAGGAAGTGTAGTGGCGGCATAGTATTTGTCTATCTGCCAGCCTTTACCGAAAGTTCCCCAGGCTTCAAGATGTACATTTTTTAATCCCCAATCGCTTAGTTGCTTCACAGCCCAATCCTGTGCTTTTTTTAATCCCGGAGAGTTTGATAAACGGGGACCGCTTACATCAGTTAAATTAAAAGCAATATCCATTGCCTTCGAATTTTCTAAACCTTCCTTTCTTATTTTTTGTACTACAGCTGCGTCAGGGGTGTCTTGCGCAAAAGCTGAAAAGCACAGGCCAAAGGCCAATGCGGTGATTGTAAATTTTTTGATCATTTTATGAATAATTTGGTGGTTGATTTTGATCTAAAATACACTTTAAACCACTTCAAAT
>NZ_JBFTRT010000490.1:0-7562 GCF_056399685.1 Pedobacter sp. 01N416 | reverse complement strand
CCGTTTAAGTACAATACAACATGCCAATAAAATTGTGGTGATAGATAAAGGCAGCGTAGTAGAAACCGGAAGCCACAATGAGTTAATGAACAAAAATGGTTTATATAGGCGCTTAATCGACATGCAGGCCTTTAACGACTAACATTTAGATGAAGAAAGTACTATTTTTTATGCCTGATAATCCGCTAAAAAAAATTGCGGGCAACAGAACCAGGGTTTTAAGCATGTTAAGCTATTTTAAATCAAGGAATTTTGAAATTGATTTTGTAAGCGAGTATTTCACCGGAAAATGGAACGAGGCAGATATTAAAGCATTTGAGCAAGCAGGCTTAGCCAGTAATACTTATGTAATTAAAAAAAAACCATCTAAAAAGAACATACTCTATTACCTGCTTTTTTATAAACTGCCTAATTTCTTCTATCAGAATAAGGCTTGGTTCTTTCCGCTTCAATTCCCTGAATTGGTGACCTTAAGGTTTAAGAGGGCTTTCAAAAAAATTCTAAAAAACAACGATTACGATTACATCTTTATCAATTATGCCAGTTGGGCTACATTGGTAGAGGGTAACCACTTTACAAAAAAATCAATAAAAGTAATTGATACACACGACTTTATAACCGCTCAACTTCAAAAAAAAGTTAATATTGGTCAGGCTTTTAAAGAAGAAATCAGGAGAATTTCTTTATTTGATATCGCTTTAACCATTTCTGTTGAAGAGCAGTATATTTTTAGTCAATTCTGCAAAAACAAGGTGGTGTTAGCTCCAATGATGCTTGATAAACCACAAAATCTTCATGCTAGTAATGAAAAGTCGTTTGATCTGATATATATAGCTAGCAATAATATACATAATCAAAAAGCTGCCAAGTGGTTTTTTAAGGATGTGTATCCGTTATTACCAACCAGCGTGCAGATATGCGTCATTGGACAGATAAATGAGCATCTTTCAATAAAGGCACCGAATATTGTTTCCGTAAACTTTGCCGAAGATTTATCAATCTATTACCAAAATGCTAAAGTAGCACTGTGCCCTATGCTTACGGGCACTGGAACCAAGATAAAAGTAGTAGAAGCGCTATCTTATGGTCTACCAATCGTTTGTAATACCCGTGGGATCGATGGACTGATCAACAAGACCGACAATGGCTGTTTGGTTAGTGATGATCCCGTTGAATTCGGAAATAACATCATGAAACTATTAACAGACGAATCGGAATATAAAAAACAGGCAGAAAATGCCTTTGCTGCTTTTAGCATTAATTATGAAAAAGAACGTTGTTACAAAAATCTTGATGCTGTTTTCGAAATAGTTTAATCACTCAAAATAAATTGAGGGCATTTAATAACCTTTTTGTTGTAAGGAAGTGTAATGGAAAGGCTGTTTTTTCAAGATAATTTAATTGAGATATGAACTAAAGTATACCTAGATAGCGTGTATTAGCCAAAATTATTTTAATAAAATGAAGTCATTAATAGTGGATAAAAGTACATTTTTTCAAAATTTTTATTATGAGTAAAAAATTATCAATTATAACTATCAATTACAACAATAAGGCGGGGTTACAAACAACAATTCAAAGCGTGGTAAGCCAAACTTGGCAAGATTTTGAATTTATTGTTATTGATGGAAATAGTTTGGATGGAAGTAAAGATGTCCTTAATACATATTCTTCATTTTTTAGCTATTATGTATCTGAACCTGATAGTGGCATATATAATGCAATGAATAAGGGCATTAAGATTGCAACAGGTGATTATCTAATGTTTTTAAATAGTGGAGATTCTTTAATTGACAATACCATTTTAGAGAAATTGAATGCTGAATTAAATGGTCAATACGATATTTACTATGGAGATATCCTACACATTGATGGAATAAAAAAAGAGATTCGCACTTTTCCTGAAAAGTTAAATTTCGCTTTTTTTTATGAACAAAACATCTCTCATCAAGCAAGTTTTATTAAGGCGAAGCTGTTTAAGGATATTTTTCTATATAATGAAAATCTCAAAATTGTAGCTGATTGGGAATTCTTCACTTATGCAATTTGTAAACGCGAGGCTTCATATAAACACTTAGATTGTGTAATTGTAACTTATGATGGAACTGGAATATCCGCAAATTCAAAGAATCATCCAGAAATCGATAAAGAAAGAGATACTTCTTTGAATAGATATTTCCCTGAATTTGTTAAGGACTATGAATATTTGAAAGAGATAAAGTTTAAAAAGGCAGAACAATTTATGCATATAAAAAAGTATCCGATAGCCTATAAAATTTTGAAAGGCTTTATGAATATTATACTTTTATTTTTGCCAAAATTTAATAGAAACTAAAATGAATAGTTCTTGCGTAATTGTAATACCAATTTATAAGTCCGAACTTTCAATTTATGAAAAGATAGCTTTGACCCAATGTGGAAAGTTATTGTCTGATTATGATATTGTAATACTCAAACCAGATGGTTTAGACATATCGAATATGCAGATAGGATTCTCTTATAGTGAGGTGTCTTTCCCAAGTTTTTATTTTAAAAGCGTGTTTAGTTACAACGATTTAATGCTTTCGGAACTCTTTTATGAGAAATTCTTGAATTATAACTACCTACTCCTCTATCAATTGGATGCTTTCGTATTTAAAAATGAATTAAAATATTGGTGCAGCTTAGGTTATGATTATATAGGTGCTCCATGGTTGAGAGAAAAAGAATTCCCAACCTTATTTAAAAAGACCAAAGAGAAGCTAAGATCCTACCTGCACAGAAGATATAATTTACTTGATAAACAAGGTCGGCCTGACATAGAGCGACAATTATACAACCATGTCGGCAATGGAGGCTTTTCATTGAGAAAAGTTAAATCTTTTTATAATATCTGTATTCAAGAAAAAGAACTCGTAGAAAATTACGTTGGCCGGAACAGCAGCGATTATCATGAAGACATGTTTTGGACCATAGAAGTGAATCGAAAGAAGAAGAGAATAAAGATCCCTACTTACAAAGTGGCATTGAACTTTTCCATTGAAACAGCTCCACAAAGGGCAATGACTTTAATTAAAGGAAACATGCCTTTTGGTTGCCATGCATGGGATAAAAACATCCGTTTTTGGAAACCTTACTTTAAAGAAGCAGGTTATCAGATTTAACTGCGCCAAATTTCTTTATTTAGCATTAAAAATAGACTAAAGTTGTTTTTGCTTAGTTTACTTCGCCAAAATATTTTAAATATTTCTATCTTTTTATACCCAGATATTTTCATCTGCTTTAGAAAGAATTTGAATGCATGTTTTTCAGCAAAGAAACTTTCTTTTTTTGATAACCCTTCTACATCTATCGGTAAATCAGCGGCCCATTTTTCATGTAATTTTAATGTTTCCTCTATCCAGGTTTTACAATAATTTCCTTCTGAGAAATGTTCTAATAATACTTCAAAAGTTACAACGGCACGATGTGTTTTATGTACTTGAAGTGAAAAATCCAGATCATAACAATGAAACTTCTTAAATGTTTCCTCATCAAAATTATTGGCTTCAACTATTTCTTTTTTGGTACAGAACCAAACGCCGTCTACAACAACTACGCTTGAATACTTTTCATTTTTTACGTTTTGAGAAATGTGTTTTGTTTTCTCTTCACTAAATTTATAGCGTTGAAGGATATTCACATAATTGATTTTTTTTTCACCGGCGCTACAAAACCATCCAGACGGAACTTTTTCATGTTCTGCTCCTATGGTTGCGGCAATGTTCTCCTTAACATCAGAAAGCTGATCTTTATTTACGGAGGCTATAATTATTGATATCATCTCCTTCAAAAATAAAATAAAAAACAATACCTATTGTAGAAAATCAGATACCTTTGCATCCAAATTTATAATTCGGCATGGGTTTAACATCATTTCTTTATAAGAAGATCAATAAAATAAGTGTTACCCATAAGTTTCTAGAAAAAAAATACAGAAACTTATGGCCGCATGTAGAGCTCATAAAAAAGAACGGTTTTACGGCAGTTAACCTAATAGGCAAGAGTCAGACCAGGGGACAGGCTACGGCAAAGATCTTGATCGACTGCCTTAAAGAACTGGTTACGGACAAGGACCTGCACTTTAAATTTTTCATCAATGATAAACCTGCCGGTGGTTATGAAGATGATTCCTTTTATTATTGCATAGACGACGATCAAAAGCAGGATTTTCTGATCCCTGATTTTGCCTTTGAAAGCTGGAAAGAAGCAGGGATCAACAGTTTTTCGGATACAGTAGCCGAAATTGAGACCAAAGGAAAAGAAACCTGGGGCGACTCACGCGTATTTTGGGCCGGAAATGTCAAAACGAATATAATCAGAGAGAAACTGATAGAAATCGGAAATCAGGCCCCAGAGATTTTTGACTTTTACAATACCTATGTGGATGATTATTTTATCCATAAAAAGGATGTTCCATATTTTACCCTGCCCCAACATACCCGGTACAAATATTTAATCGACGTGGAAGGCAATAGCTATTCTGCCCGCTTAAAATTTCTTTTTTACAGTCAGAGGGTTGTATTTTTACAGGAAAGAAAGTGGAAAGAATACTTCCATTACGATTTAAGGCCTTACGAGCACTATATCCCTGTAAAAAACGACATGAGCGATCTGGTAAGCCAATACCACCGGATCGAGAAAGATCCCATGCTTTACAAACAGATTACGGAGAACGCATTAAAATTTGCCCATGAGAAGCTCACCTACCAGTGTGCCGTTGATAAGATGAGGTCTACTATCGAAAACAGAATCAATAAGCCATAATAATAAATGAAAAGTGAAGAAAAATATGATTATTTAGTTGTTGGCTCCGGCCTCTTTGGCGCTACCTTTGCTCATGAAATGACTAAWGCTGGAAAAAGCTGTTTAGTAATCGATAAAAGAGATCATTCTGGGGGAAATATTCATTGTAAAAAAATCGAAGACATAAATGTTCACTGGTATGGCGCTCACATTTTTCATACTAATGATAAATTTTTGTGGGATTATGTGAATCAATTTGCTGAATTTAATCGATATACAAATTCACCTGTTGCAAATTATAAGGGAGAATTATATAACCTTCCTTTTAATATGAACACATTTTATAAGCTTTGGGGCACAAAAACACCAATCGAGGCTAAAGCTGAAATTGCAAGACAAATAGCACATTTAGCTATAACTGAGCCTAAAAATTTAGAAGAGCAGGCGCAAATGTTGGTTGGCACTGATATATACGAGAAACTAATTAAACAATATACAGAAAAACAATGGGGGAAAAAGGCAATTGAACTTCCTGCATTTATTATAAAGAGATTACCTGTTCGATTTACCTATGACAATAATTATTTCAATGATAAATATCAAGGAATACCAATTGGAGGATATAATAAAATAATCAATGGCTTGTTAGCCAATTGCACCGTAAAATTGAATACAGATTTTTTTGACGACAAAAATTATTGGAAAAGTATAGCTAATAATATTGTTTTTACGGGTAAGATCGACGCATACTTCGATTATGAATATGGTGAATTAGAATACCGGAGCTTGAGATACGAGATGGAAATTCATGACATGGAAAACTATCAAGGAAATGCTGTAATGAATTTTACAGATGCAGATACACCTTATACGAGGGTTTATGAGCATAAACATTTTGAATTTGGTACGCAACCTAAAACGGTAATTACAAGAGAATACCCGTTAAAGGACAATAAAGATGCTGAACCATATTATCCTGTTAATGACGAAAGGAATATGGCTATGTTAAAAAGGTACCAATTGTTAGCTGAAAAGGAACCTGGTGTAATTTTTGGAGGTAGATTAGCTGAATATAGATATTATGACATGCATCAGGTGATTGCATCTGCTCTAGCAAAATCAAAAAAAGAATTAAGAAGTGAATAAAGACTTAACAATTTACTCTGTTTATCATAAAGAATTTGCTGTTCCTCATTGCGATTACATCCAGCCTATTCAAGTTGGAAAAACTTTTTCTAAACTAGAATTAGGCTTTATATCTGATGATGTAGGCGAAAATATAGCTGTTAAGAACAAAACATTTAGTGAACTAACGGCATTATTTTGGATTTGGAAAAACATAGAAAAAGTTGATTCGGAATTTATAGGCTTATGTCATTATCGACGATATTTCACATTGCCCGAAGTACGAGTTAAGAAGAAGTTATTCAACACAAAAATCATTGTTGATCCTCGAGATGTTTATTATGCTCCTTTTAGCGAAGAGGCTTTAAAAATAACAAGCAATGAGAGTTTAAAAGATGCACTGTTTAATCAACTTCATTCTGGAAAAGTAGTTGTGCCTACTGCAGCTCACTTAGCGTTTGAATTATCTGGAGAGGCATCAATAAAGATGCATTATATCTTTTATCACATAAGGGAAGATTGGTATTTGATGAAAGATGCGGTTGTAAAACTTTATCCAGATATGGAAAAGGCATTCGATGAATTCTTCGACACAGAAAAAAAAATGCATTGCTATAACATGTTTATAGCCAGGAAAGAGGTTCTAATTGATTATTGTAATTGGTTGTTTCCAATACTATTTGAGTTAGAGAAAACGGTAAAATTAAGTGAATATGAATACCAAAGACGAATTTTTGGTTTCTTTTCTGAAAGATTATTTAACCTTTATCTTTTTTATAACAATCTCCAAAAGGCTGAATTTCCAGTTGTATTTTTCTCTTAACTAACCTCCAACAGTCCATTTAATTTTGGTTTTAAGCAGCAATCTTGTAATTCCAAAAGCAATCGTATAAACGATCAAAAATCTGAATATCGAGTACAAGATGTTTTGTTCTACAGAAAAGTAATTGAAATTCCACTTATCCCATTTGAAGATCTCTGGAAGTAATATAATAATTAAAATTTGATGGATAAGGTAAATTCCAAATGTAGATTGTCTAGGCTTTAATATATTATCGATAAATTTTATTCCGCCCATTTTTAAAAGTAAAGTAAACATGGTTAATGAATAAAAAATATTGGTAACCCTAAGGGTATTGTACTCATCTTTAGAACCATGATGATTTAAGTACATTACCTCTAAACATGCCAATGCAAAAAAAACAATATTAACCAAAATAATATAAGACCATTTTAACTGCTTTACATAAGCCATTACTTTGTCGAAATAGCGATTTAGATAAACACCAAGCCATAAATAAAATACAAATCCAAACAGGGCAGCTGAATGATGAGTCACAAACCACTCATGATATAAATTAAAGCTATATAGAAGCGATGTAATTGCCCAAATTAACCCAAACCAAAGCTTATATAGATATCTTTTAAAAATAAGTAGGATGCTTATACAAATTAAGAAATTGAGTATGAACCAAAAACTGCTTTCAAACAAGATATACCTAAATTCTTCGGCAAAATAACCAATAGGATTTCCGTTGAATATAGAGTCACCAGATTTAATGTTTAATACTATTTTATGGATTAGATTAAGGATAACTAATACGATAATCCAGAATAGCCATGGTTTGATAGTATTTTTAAATCTCCGAGATAAATATTGCCCTGGCGTATAC
>NZ_JBFTRT010000489.1:0-5211 GCF_056399685.1 Pedobacter sp. 01N416 | reverse complement strand
GAACAAAAAGGCTTGTTACAATCATCCCGGCATTACCAAAAGAGCAGTTGTCGGTAATATCTCCTTTATCTAAAACTGTAACTTCGTAGCCTTTTTTCTGCAGATAATACGCTGAAGTTAAACCTACTATTCCACCACCTATAATTAATACTTTCGACATTCTTTTAATTTATACTGCTGATATTCTTTTAAAAACTCACTAAATCACCTGAAATCCATATGCATATGGATCATCTTCGGCATCTATTTTAATGGTATTGTAACCATAAACTTTTGCCCAGCCCTCTACACTTGGTATAATAGCTTTAATTCCGTTTAAGTCTACAACTTCTTCTACTCTTCCGATAAATTTGCTGCCGATAAAACTTTCGTGGATAAAATCTTCTCCTTGTTTTAATTTTCCTTTAGCAAACCATTGTGCTAAACGGGCTGAGGTGCCTGTTCCACATGGCGACCGATCGATGGCTTTATCGCCATAAAAAACTGCATTCCTGGCGGTTGATGTAGGGTCGATTGTTTTACCGGTCCACAACACATGGCTACAGCCATTTATCGTCGGGTCTAAAGGATGTACAAAAGTATATTGTTCGTTGATGCGTTTTCTGATGGTCTGGCTCCAGGTAATCAGTTGTGAAGCGGTGTAGTTTTCCAGTCCCGGAAAATTTTCCTGTGGGTCTACAATGGCATAAAAGTTACCCCCATAAGCTACATCAAAAGTAAGTGTACCTAAATCCGGGCATTCTACTTCTAAATTTTCTGCCGCCAAGTAAGAAGCTACGTTTTTCAGCTTAACCGATTTAACCTTTTTACCTTCTTGCTTATATTCAATTAAGACTAATCCGGCCGGGGCCTCCATTCTGATCACACCTGGTATTTTGGGCTGAATCAATCCTTCCTCTATGGCAATAGTAATGGTACCGATAGTACCATGGCCGCACATTGGAAGGCAGCCACTGGTTTCGATAAAAAGCACAGCTACATCATTGGCTGGATCGTGAGGCGGATAAAGAATACTGCCCGACATCATATCATGGCCGCGTGGTTCGAACATTAAACCTGTTCTGATCCAATCGAATTCTTTCAAAAAATGCTGACGCTTTTCGCTCATATTTGAGCCAATAAGCTGAGGGCCGCCGCCTGCAACTAACCTAACCGGATTTCCGCAAGTATGTGCATCTACACAAAAAAAAGTTTTACTCATGAGATTTCGTTAATATCTGGTTAACCGTTCTGAAAATACCTAAAGGATTTCCGTCTTTCAATTCATCAGGCAACAATTCCTGTTCCCAATCCTGATAGGCCAATGGCCTTGCAAAACGGTTGATTGCTGTTGAACCAACTGAAGTAAAACGACTATCGTTGGTAGCAGGAAACGGTCCACCATGTTGCATAGCTGCACAAACTTCTACGCCTGTAGGCACACCATTTAAAATAATCCTTCCGGTTTTATCAGTCAGCTTATTTACCAAAGTTTGATAGTGCTGAAGCTCCTGTTTTTCGGCCATTAGGGTTACGGTAAGTTGTCCTTCCAGAACATCAATGGCTTTTTCAAGTTCAGCAATATCCTGAGCAACAACCAACAACGAATATGGGCCAAAAATTTCTTCACGAAGTTTTGGATTTTTGATAAAATCAGCAGCACTTACCTGAGCAACTTTCGCCTCCGATTGATTTTGAAGTTCACTATTTTTTACTGTTGATGCCGATAAAAGCGCAACGCCACCTTCATTTACTACCTCAGCTGAAAGTTTACCATAATTATTGGCAATACCCTCGGTAAGCATAGTTGCAGATGGAATAGTTGAAATTGCCTCTTTTAAAACGGCTTTAAAATTTTCGAGTGCCGGCGATTGAACCGCTAACAATAGACCCGGGTTGGTACAAAACTGACCAGCGCCCAAAGTAATTGATGCAGCATATTTTTTACCCAGTTCTTCTGCCTGGTTTTCTATTGCCTTGGGAAGAAAAATTACCGGATTAATGCTTCCCATTTCGGCAAAAACCGGAATAGGTTGTTCGCGCTGTTGAGCAAGATTAATCAAGGCCATTCCTCCTTTAAACGAACCTGTAAACGTTACTGCTTTAGTTAATGGGTGCTGAACCAAGCTTGCTCCAATGTTATAACCATCATCATACAACAAAGAGAAAACACCTTTAGGCATTCCCGTTTTTTCGGCAGCTTTGATAATGGCACCGCCTACCATCGCACTGGTTCCGTAATGTGCGGGATGTGCTTTAACTACTACTGGGCAACCAGAAGCTAGTGCTGATGCTGTATCGCCGCCTGCAACTGAAAAAGCAAGTGGAAAATTACTTGCACCAAAAATCACTACCGGCCCGATTGGGATCAGCATTCGTCTAATATCAGGCCGTGGCAAAGGCTGTCTTTCAGGCAGTGCAGTATCGATAATTGCATCAACCCAAGAGCCTTCGGCAACCAGATTGGCAAATAACCTTAACTGGCCTGTTGTTCTGCCCAGTTCGCCCTGTAAACGACCTAAAGGCAAACCGCTTTCTGCCGAAGCCCTGTCTACCAACTCTCCGCCAAGATTAGCGATTTCATCGGCAATAGCATTTAAAAAAGCGGCTTTAAGATCTTTATTTAGGCTTCTATAGCTTTGGAAAGCCGATGTTGCTGATGTTAAGGCATCATTAACAAGGCTATCGTTCGCTTTAAAAAATTCACCGTCAAGCGTTAATCCCGTTGCGGGATTAATAGCTTTAAGGCTTCTTTCATTAACTTCTACATAGGTGCTTGCTACAATATTTTTTCCGTTCATATTTGGTTTTTAAACTATTTTCCCCAGCTACCTGCAGGTAGTTCCGGACGAACAGCTAATGCATCGTTAATAATTTTCAATACTTTTTCTCTCTCTGCGCCACTTATTGGTAAACGGGGTGCACGAACTGCTTCTGTTCCTAATCCGGTTGCTACCTCAGCTAATTTAATGTACTGTACCAATTTTGCATGAATATCCAGCTCAAGTACAGGCAAAAACCAGCGGTAAATGGTTAGCGCCTCAGCAATGCGGTTTTCTTTAATCAGTCTGAAAATGGCAACTGTTTCTCTCGGGAAAGCATCTACTAAACCTGCAACCCATCCGTGAGCCCCCATCACAATACTTTCCATCGCCAGTGGATCTACCCCTGTAAATATTTTGAAACGGTCGCCAAAGCGGTTGATCAATCGGGTTACGTTCGATACATCTCTTGTTGATTCTTTGATCGCCTGAATGTTATCATATTTTGTCAAAACCTCGAACATATCTAAGGTTACTTCGATTTTATAATCAACAGGATTGTTATAAATCATGATCGGCAGGCTTGTGCTTTCTGCAATGGCACCAAAAAAGGCCAAAGTTTCATCTGGAGCAGCATTATAACGCATTGGCGGCAACAACATTAAACCCTGTGCACCAAGCGATTCTGCTTTTTTAGCTACTTCGATTGCTTTTTTTGTAGTCGACTCTGCAATGTTCAATAAAACCGGCACTCGGCCATTTACAACAGTTAAGGTATGCGATAACAGACCGAACTTTTCTTCATCGGTTAATACACTGGCTTCGCCAAGCGATCCGCCTAAGATAATCCCTTCAGCACCTGCTTCTAACTGCGCTTCGATATTTAAATCGAAAGCCCAATTGATTTGGAAAAGCTGAGGCTCTTGTAGGAGAAATGAGATATAACAAAAAAAGGTATCCTCACGAAAAAGAATAGCTTAATAAAATCTGTCGGATGGTAACATCCAACAGCACTGTAATAAAAGCAATTTCTCCTTAGATTATGTCATGTTGAGCCTGTCGAAACACCTTAAGAGGTATTTAAACAAGTCCTTCGACAAGCTCTTGATGACAAATCTATAATTATGATACAGCCTCTTTAATACCCTACTACGCAACCTATTTGATCAATTATTTTGTGTTTTTCACCTCTAGGTAGTACATAAATTCGATACCCGATTTTGTAAAAAGCGCATCCTGACCTTTAGCCAACGCAACCTGTTGCCAGTTTTGCGATGGGATAATTTTAAGCGCTTTAATGCCTTCTTTTTTCAGGCTTAAAGGCAGATTGAACCCTTTAACACAATTGCTGTATCGGTAAAAAGCTTTGCCACCTTTGAGGTAATATTCGAATGTAGGAACTTGCACCGTACGCAGGTACTGATCAAAAACTTTTGAAAAATTGTAACCCGCTTTTTTTGAAACATAATTTTCGATCTGAGTGGTGGTTACCGTTTTATGATAAAAGGTTTGGTTGAGCCCACGCAATATGGATCTAAAAAGTTCGTCGTTATTTAAACTATGCCTTATGGCGTGTAACATGTTCCCTCCCTTTGGATACATATCGCCACTGCCCTGTGCATTTACGCCATAAGGGGGAATAATAGGGCTATCATTCCGGATGCCTTTTCTGATCCCAAAATTGTATTCATTCCCAGCTTTATTGCCAAAAATGTAATCTACAAAAAGTGTTTCACTATAGTTGGTAAAACCTTCGTGCACCCACATATCGGCCAGATCATTAGTGGTAATGTTATTGCCGAACCATTCGTGCCCGCTTTCGTGGATAATGATGAAATCCCACTTTAAGCCCCAACCATCGCCCGACATGTCTCTACCTCTATAGCCAAACTTATAACCATTGCCATAAGATACTGCCGATTGATGCTCCATTCCTGTATGCGAAGCATCGATAAGTTGATAACCATCTTCATAAAAAGGATATGGCCCAAACCAATGCTCCAGACTTTTCATCATTTTATGCACCTGGTCGGGCATATAAGTTTTCGCTTTTGGATAATTGTAATCGAGTACCCAATAATTCACATCTAATGCACCTTTTTCACCAGCATATTTCTCCTTAAAATTTACATATTTGCCTATGTAAGGAATGATGCAATAATTACTGATCGGATTTTTAACATTGTACTGGTAAGTCACGGTACCATCGTGATTATCCTTCTTGAATACCAGGCGCCCATTCCCTACCGCTACCAATGTATCGGGAACAGTCATCGTTAAAGAAGCGCCCAGATTAGGCTCGTCGCTTTGATGATCTTTATTCGGATACCATACTGAAGCGCCTAGGCCCTGACAGGCCACCRTCATCCATGGGCGCGAAAGCGAATCGGTGGTGAAGATAAAACCACCATCCCAGGGCGCTCTTTTAGCCTGATGAACCTTTCCATGGTAAAAAATATGAACATTATTC
>NZ_JBFTRT010000488.1:0-3953 GCF_056399685.1 Pedobacter sp. 01N416 | reverse complement strand
ACTCTGTGCACCCGCTTCATGGATCTGTTTAACCTCATTAAGCGTTTCAATCAACGATGAAGTGGTTTGTTTCAAGGTTTCCAAAGATACTACTGTTTTTTCATTCTCTTTGGCTACATCGATACTGTTTTGTTTCAGCATCTCTGCATTTTTCTGCAAAATGGTATTCGTGGTATCCGAAATTTTCTTCTGCATCTCTACGTTGGCCTTTTGCCTTTGTAAAGCAACAGCAATGGTCAATTGGTTTTTCCACACCGGAATGGTTGTAGATACAATCGACTGTGCTTTTTCTGCAATTGAAGTATTATTGTTCTGCACCACACGGATCTGCGCTAAAGATTGCAACATGATGAAACGAACAATTTTCATATCTGCCAGTCTTTTATCCAAGCGACTTATGAAGTCCCTTAAATCGGCAATTTCATAATCCTGATAATCGGCAGGTCGGCCTTCCATCTCAGCAAGTTTGATGTTCAGCTCGTTGTATTTCATCTGTCCGGCAATAATCAGTTCTTCCATTTGGTGGATGTAACCAACATTGCTATCGAACATGGTTTGCAGCGAACTGTTGTCTTTAATCGAATTTAACCTTCCAGCTTTAATTTTGTTGGTGATCTTATCAATATTATTCACCACTACATCATACTTCTGGAAAAGTTTTTTCACATCAACAACAAGGCTCTTTAAAAACGGGATTTTAGAAATAAAGTTCTTAAATGCACTTTGCTCCAATTCTGAAACATCGATATAATTCAGTTCGGTAAGCAGTTCGTTAATTAAACCGCCAACTTCACCACTGTTATAAGTCCGTACAGACGATAAAAACTCGTTACTGTATTTTTCCATTGAGTTTTGGGCATCGCTTCCGTAATTCAGGATAGAATTTACATCTGATGGTTCTAACGATTTTCCAATCTCATTGTATTTAAGCGTTTCCTCTGAGGTTATTTTCTCGAGATCCACATTGCCATCTTTATCCAGTTTAACCGGAGTAAGGGCTTGGGTAACGTTTGGGTTGGTTTCCATAGTTTGATTAATTACCAGCCTTATGGCTTATAAATAGTTTTGAGTTACGGTTTTAACGGTATCTTCGAGTTTTTTATCTTTGGTTGGTTCGCCAATGGCATTAAATTTCCATTCGCCGTTTTTCTTGTAAAAAACGCCCATTACCATCGATACGTGACCAGCAAAGTTGGCTCCGTTAGCAATATCGAATTTAGCAAAAACCTCGTTAACACGTTTAGTTGTGCCCTCGTAAATGCGGATTGACGCAAAAGGGATTGTACCAAAATCATGCCCTCTAAAACTATTCAATACAAAGGCAACATAGTTTACGTTGGCATCCAACTGAGAAAAATCAAGTGTGATGATCTCATTATCTAAGCCATCATCGCCGCCCATATCGCCAGTTAAATCATCGCCGCTATGTTTTACAGAACCGTTTTTAGATTTTAGGTTACCAAAATAAACTACCTCTAAAAGTTGTTTGTTTTCGTTGTATAATGCACAGCTTCCATCTAAATCTACCGCTTCTTTTGATGATCCGAAACCGAAAAGACCTTTCTTTTCAATGGCACCCCAGTTAATGCCTACACAAACATTCTGAAGTTTGCTACCATTACTTTTTTCTAGACTGATGCGCTGTCCTTTTTGAAGATTGATTGCCATAATATTATTGATATTTGTTTAAATAATCCTGTAAACCACCTTTCATACCTACGCCAACGGCTTCAAATTTCCATTTGCCTTCGCGTTTGTAAATTCTTCCAAATTCTACCGCCGTTTCTATAGAGAAATCTTCTTCTAATTCGTATTTTAAGATCACCTCATTGGTTACGGCATCAAAAATACGGATGAAAGAGTTTCTAACCTGACCAAAATTTTGTCTTCTGTTTTCAGCATCGTGGATGGTTACCACAATACAGATCTCGTTTACT
This sequence comes from Pedobacter sp. 01N416, assembly GCF_056399685.1. Classification (NCBI taxonomy): domain Bacteria; kingdom Pseudomonadati; phylum Bacteroidota; class Sphingobacteriia; order Sphingobacteriales; family Sphingobacteriaceae; genus Pedobacter; species Pedobacter sp. 01N416. The sequence continues at coordinate 2,016 of NZ_JBFTRT010000488.1, read as the reverse complement.
TTAGCATCAGCTTTGGTTAAATCAATTTTTATCTGTTCATCATCGCCATCACCATCACCGGTTAAGTTATCACCTGTATGCTCTACCGAACCATCTGGAGAAACCAAATTATTATAGAATACAAAGTTTTCGTCTGAAATCAGTTTTTTCTGATCGTTTAGTAAAAAAATTGAAGCATCTAAATCGAATGCAGAACCTGTTGAAGAGCTGTTGGTATCCCAACCTAAACCTATTGTAAATTTAGGAGCATCGATATTTTCTCTTTGCCCCTTTTGCAAATTAATAGCCATATTTAAATTAATTTATAATTGTTGTTTTTGATATAGTCTTTTATGAGATGTAAATTTTTAGAATACGCTTCTATGGTATGGTAGTTATTCCCCAGGGATAGATCGTAAAGCTGATTGATAAAATCGGTACTTCTACGTTCTAAAAATAGATTAAAACTGCTCGAAGTAGTATTTAAAATGTATTTTACAATACGGGTATTAAACCTAAAATTGCCGCTATCAATAATTTCTTCCAGATCAAAAATAGATTTGATCTGATGGTAATTCAGAAAATTCTCTACATTGGGATGGATATTTTTATTGACCAGTTCGGCGAAATAAAGCATATGCATTTCGTTCTTTAAACCATATTCTTTAGCCATTTTTAAGATCATCCGCTCATGGCTTCCGGTAATTCTGATATCATCCAGAAATAAAAGTGTTTTACCAGCGAGAAAATCTTTATCGATGTGAAATGAATCGTTTCCAATCAGTAAAAGCCTTTCTTCGGCACTTAACTCGCCATAATCTTCTTTATAGGTAATGGTTCTGTGCACTTTGGTTTCCTGTACCGCCAAACCACCATTTTCCACCAGCCAACGGTTAAGCTGACAAACGAAATAGTTTTTCATGGCAAAGGTTGCCGTTGGAATAAAACTATAAGGACTAGAAATAACCACAATCTGATCGGCAATCACATTATCAGCTAAATAATAGCGGATAAAGCCATCGGCAAGGTCTTTTCCGAAAGATCGGGCCACCAGGTCATCGCCAAACTTAAAGCGACTGTAATCGTCGGCACTAAAGCCAAAATCGACTGTATTGTCTATTTTATGAAGTGAATAACTATACGGTATCATAGAGTAGGTTTGAGATAGATAGGTGATTGGAATTGATGAGCATACTGTTAATTCCCATCGCTTCTGCCCCACGAACATCAGCATGCGGGTTATCTCCAACATGGATTACATCTTTTAGCATTAATTCCGGGTGTTTTTCCCTATCGATGGTATCTAACATCAACTGAAAAAATCCGGTATTGGGTTTAGACATCCTTACTTCATCAGAATACAGCTGAAAATCGATAAACTGATCGATACCCAAATGACTGATTACTTTTTTTAAGGTTTTCCCTTTTATAAAACCAGTATTGCTTAAAATATTGGTCGAACTTAAACCTGTTGACTTAAGCTGTTCCAATACGGTTAAAGAACTTTCGCTATACAGCAAAGGCATGTGGGTAAAAACCAGTTGTTCCATGTCGTGATCAATCTCCTGTAGATCCACATCATGAAAATTGAAATCGTAATCATTGATCATACTGATGATCATTAAATACATTTCATCAGCATCTACATTTTTCCCTGTCCGCTCATTAATAGCGTTTACCATTAAATCTACCTGGCGAAAAACAACAGCAATCTCTGCTAAATTTTTATGCTTAGTATTAAATTTCTGGTAAAAATATTGCGTCCGCTCCTGTTTATACGCTGGATTTGATTTAATCAACGTTAACCAAAGATCGAATGAGTAATGTTTGTAAAAAGCCATTGCAACCTGTTTCCTAATCTATTTATAAATTCTAATATTACAAATTTGATTGTAATATTACCAACGTTTAATTGTAAGATTTATCACAGATAAGCCTTATAATTTAAGATTTATCCAATACCTTTTCGGCATCGTCCGAAATGATGATATCGCTTTTGTGTTTTTTGGGATAGTTAAATAATAAGGATGTTAATAC
>NZ_JBFTRT010000487.1:0-3970 GCF_056399685.1 Pedobacter sp. 01N416 | reverse complement strand
GATGAGCATAGAGAGATTGGTCTTTCAGCATCTCAAACTTTGTTTGATTACAAAGAGGGAGCATTTTCAATGCTCCCTCTTTTGATTTATATCTGATCGGTATTTGGATTTATTTATAAAGGTAATTCATTGCAATCACGTCATTCGCATTAAATGTGCGATTGCCACCGTTAGAGCAGGCTAGCATAAACGATTCAGCATCTGCTTTTGATGGTGTTCCTGGTATCTGGATTGCGCCAACTCCTGCTGATCCTTCATTGGAGCGTCTTCCTCCACAGCTATATGCTCTGTTCATATAGTCGGTATGGCGGAATCCTATACAATGYCCAACTTCATGTTGCAAAACTGAGGCTACATAYAATAAATTAGGATTMGTTCCRTAGGCATTAACATTCGTATTCATTTTAACCTGRTTAAATGGTTCGCCRCTTGAAGTAGGAAAACCAGAYGAACCTAAAGTGATGWAACCACCRCTTGGCCCTTCGTTAAAYCCAAATACATCAATRTTACCTGTAGTACCTGTAYTTGCCYTTTGAAAAGTYATACGCAGRCCCAAYGAATTGTACCTTGAAATCATCAGGTCAACRGCATCACTRTAYACYTGTGGTAAATTWGTAACWGAAATTGTAAYCACGCGTGGCAGTGMTTTAACAAKATTSGTTGTGCGGTACTGCTCGGTTTCAGCAATRTTTAAATTAGGRCTTAAAGATTTYTCMKTTAAGTTGGCATCTGTTAGCASRATGTCGCCCTCAACCAGGTAACCGTTATCTACTTTACGCACATCTTCGACACTAAATCCTAAGCTTTTTATCTGTTGTAAAGTACTTGCGGATATTTCGGCTTTGTTTTCGGTTTGCTCAGAAGTGTTGTTTTTTTTACACGAAGATACGCAGAGAAATAAAGCGCATAACATGGCGAGTGATAAAAATTTTGTGTTTTTCATGTTTAATTTAGTTTAGGTTAATTGTATTGATCAGATGAGTTTAATGTATAAACATTTATATGTGATTTAAATAATTAGTACGTTTTCGATAATATCCTTATTCTGTTTGCCATTTATTTTTTGGCCAGTCGTTCTATCGATATTTTTAATTGATTTTTCCCTTTTTGATTTAAAAATTTCTTCCTGGACTAAAAATATTAGTTCAGTTTTCTCTACCATCCCTAAGACCCTGGCTTTCTTAAGCGTTATACAACTAGTTTTCGCCGTAAAGAAGTGATATTTTGGAAGCTCGAAGTCCATCATCTGAGGGTACAATACAAAAAGAAATATCCGCTCTCACATGAATAGTTTCCACGCATTCAAGTGCATCAAAAGCAATATCCTGTCCGTTGTCATCAATAATTATCCCCTGATGTTCTTCGATCATGACAACCTGTCCTTGTCTGATTGCATGGGGCTTATCGAAAAATAAAAAGTCTGAGGAAGTAGCATAAAGTTTCATTTAAGTATTTGTTTTTAAGGAGACTGTCAAACACATAACCTTTCATGTGCACTGGATAGACCATCTCTATATTTGTGAAAAGTGAAAATTAAAAGTTGATTCCTATACCAGATCTGGCAACTGGTTACTAGTCTGAGCTTTCAAAAAAGTTAGGGAACGCCCCCTGGCGAACCCTAAATCAACGGAAAAATCTCCGGTAGTATCCCTGCTACCGGTTTACCTTACAGCTACATCAACGCGGTTGATAGATGCTGTATATTATTGCTGATACTTTTATCAGCATCATTTTTCAAAGTTTTTATATGCAGTTTAACAACTAAGCCCACAGCGTATATCTTTATTGCATTAAACCTTCGCATCCTACAGATGGGCTTCGAAAAATTTAAAATTATTTTTGAAAATCTGTCGCCCTGTAATAGTTGTCAGTTCTGACCGGAAACATCTTTTTGGCGAGCATCGCCTTATATACATTTCCCGTCGCCACAACCGCACCTCTATTTCCGGGATTTGAAGGATAGGTCATACTCGAGCTGTGTGAATAGCCGATCATGTGCCCCATTTCATGAACTGTAATAAAACAGACATCAACATTAAGATAATCTTTTAAAACATGGTCGGCTACTCCGAAAGTAGATCCGCCGCCAAGACCTGAAACATTTACTACCACCCCACAGCTGAAGTCAGGAATTTCGATCAACTTTTTTAGCGCTGTTTCCTTTTGTTCAGTTGTTAACAGCACATTATTATTATCTGTAATCGGTTCTGCAACAAAAACAGACTTTGTTGTATCTGCCTGCAATAAATAAGCCATATTAATGATCAGACCTGAGAATCTCCTGACATCCCTAGCATCAATATTTTCTTTCCAGTTATTTGTAGGGTCATCATTGGGATCAAAATCACTGTATTTGATTTTCCATTTCAATTTGGCCAGTGATTTGAGTTTTTTGATCAGCTCGGTATCTCCCGTAAAGTCGAAAGAAACCTTTGCAGTAGGTATTCCGCTTGTCTTATACTGCGACAGATCCACGTCACCACCTTCAGTATCCTGGAATTTTGTAGTTCCTTTTATAAAGGGATACTCGATTTCGGCTACAGCATGGGCCCTGATCTTTCCGATCTTAAACAGCTTGATGGGTTTAGGCTGTCCTTCAATTGTTACAACTATTGTTGCATCAATAATATCAACTGGGGCAAAATTGGCGACTTCTATGGTTGTTGCGGTAAGGGCTTTAACACGCAGTACCTTTCCGATTTCGTATGTCCGGGCCACCGAGGTTAGAAGGGCCATTGATTCTCCGTCCTGAAACATCAGATTGGAGTTCTCATTACTGTCGAAATTGTACTGAACCATTTTTACCGGTTCAGGTCCTGGCGGCATAACCTTCCTGCAACCAAAAGAGAAGATTACTAAAAATAAGAGGATGTTTTTTTTCATGGTAGAAAGTTTTTCATTAACTCTTATAGAAACTGAAATATATTAGTCCCATAGACTGCAAAAATGCAGTTATGAAAAAAGAGTTCGGAGTAAAATTTTCCGAATAAAGAGTAAAATCCTCCTTTTTTTAACAATAATTGCCATAATCTACGAATACCAGAAAAAACGATAATGATATTCGGTGCTGTTGTTCAACTATTTGGTTAAGATAATTCTCAACAGCTTAGATTCCTGTGGTAAGTCTAAACACCTTTGAAAGCAAAGACTATTTAATTACAATCCTGGCTTTTATCTTTTGAAGTAACTCATCGATATTAAATGGTTTAAATATAAAATCTACTGCACCATAGTCTGTATGCAGCACATCCAGTGCCGCATGCGCACTCATCAACAATACAGGTATGCCTGCTGTAGCGCTCGCCTCTTTTAGCTCCCGGCATATACACAGGCCATCTCCGTCGGGAAGCATAACATCCAACAAAAAAAGATCAGCATCATTATGGTTTGCAGACCGAAACTCCTTAATAGTCGGAAAACTCTGTACTTCATATGATTCCAGGTTCAATAGGATCTCAATAACATCTCTTATCCCTTCATCGTCTTCAAGGACATATATCTTCTTGTTCACGCGCTGATCTTTAATTGCCTGGTTCCCAATCTAAATTGTAAGTTAGGGTTCCAATATTGTTAACATCTGATTTTTCGGAGGACAAACTAAAACTCTTTTTTTCACGCAATGCGCAATACTTACTCCAGGAAGGATTAAAATTGATGTTCTCCATAAAATCGTAACAGATTAATTATAGTTGGTTTAACAGAATGTTTCATATTAAGTATTAACCAAAACAACTCAAACGAGTTGAAAACCTCGTATAAAATCCTCCCTTTAAAGAGTAAAATTTTCCTTTTTTATCTAGCAAGAAATCAAGATTAAAATAAAGCTGGCTAGGCTGTTGTCTTGACCAGAAATGGACGGCAACAAAAAATGAGGAAACTAAACCAAAAGTCCTTTTTCAATTAAGTTCGATCCGCATCTTTGTATGCTGTCTGCCTTTAGTAGAATCCGCAGACTGGACAACCTACGAAT
>NZ_JBFTRT010000486.1:0-3981 GCF_056399685.1 Pedobacter sp. 01N416 | reverse complement strand
ATCCAACTCTAACACCTAGCTGAAACGACCTGAACTGGGGCTCAAGGGTGGTATCTACGCCCTGGCTAAATAAACTTCCGGAGTTACTAAATTCCGGATCATAGCCTAAATAATTGGTTACAGTAAACAGGTTATTAGCCGTAGCATAAATTTTTGCGTACTTAATGGCTTTCAGTTTTAAGGGTACATTATAGGTTACATTAATGGTTCGCAAACGTAAATAAGAGCCATCTTCTATCCAGCGGTCAGAAAAACGGGCGTTCCCTACCGGATCGCCATAAGTAGCTTTTGGTACCGACGTAACTTGTCCATCACCTTTCCACCTGTTGCCAATATTTGGTGTTTGGTTGTAATAAGTACTTCCAGATTCTAGCTGTGCCCTCGTATAATTGTAAACGTCGTTACCGCTAACAAAAGTGATTAAAGCATCTAAACTCCAGTTTTTGTAAGTGAAGGTGTTGTTAAAGCTTCCAAATAAATTCGGATTAGGATTACCAATAACAGTGCGGTCGGCATCGTCAATAATCTTATCGCCATTGCTATCAGTAAACTTTACATCGCCCCCTGTAAATGGTACAAGTGCTCCCAAACTGTTGCGGCTAGATAAACCTGAGGCAGCGGCCTCCGCATTGGTCGCAAAAACACCATTGGTTTTATAACCGTAAAACTGATTGGCCGACTGACCAACCTGGCTGATGTAAGCACCACCTGCATAACTGGTTATAACTGAATTTCCATCAGGTAAACTGGTAATTTTATTGGTTGATGTACCGATGGTTAAACCCGCATCCCATTTTAATTTTTCATTTAGAATCCGACCGTTTAAGGCTAAATCTAAACCATTTGTCTGCATGCCACCATTATTGTTGATAAAAGAAGCACTACCCGTAACAACACTCAGCAATTGATAGCTTAACATATTTTTAGTGCTGTTTCTCCAATAATCTAAGCTGATGCTTAGACGCTCACTAAAAAAGGAGCCATCTATACCAGTATTAAACTTGCGTACGGTTTCCCATTGTAGATTGGGGTTAGCAAAATTTCCGGTTACGATACCCCTGATGCCCAATACATTTTGAGAGGTATAATATTTTCTGGCGGTATAATTCCCAACATCATCATTTCCAACTAAACCATAGCTCATTCTTAATTTCAAAAGGTCAACACGGTGTAAATTGCGCATAAATTTCTCTGAAGAGATTACCCAGGCAGCACCAACAGCGGGTAAAACGGCATAACGGCTTCCATTAATCCTCAAACCATCATCGAAGTTTAAGAAACCCTGATCGGCCTTTGCACCAAAGCGCGAAGATCCATCAACAGCCATTGAGAAATTAACCAGGTATTTATCGGCATAGCTATAATTGGCAGACAGGTAATTGTTCAGCGTACGCCATTTCCCAATATCACCGCCAAATGTTCTAAAAGCGGCATTACTGTTACCAATGCTGATCAATTCATCTGTTGCAGAGTTAAAACCCAAAGCATAGTCCTGCTCGCTTTCGCTCTGCGAATAGCGTGTACCTACAATTGCATGTAATTTACTATATGAGCCGAAAGATTGATCGTAAGTTAAACGCAGATCGTTAAACACATTAAAAAACCTTCCTACCTGCGTACCCAAACGGCTATCGCCTACATAATTGGAAAGCGTATCGTTGGTTACCCCTTTTCTTGGAATAAAAAGCGTTTCCTGTGTTTTATCGTAAGTTACACCACTTAGGTTAGATAGTTTAAAGTTTTTGTTGAAAGTAAAATCGAAATTGATGTTTCCATAAAATCGATAAGCCTTTTTTAAATTTTGTCCTTTCTCGATTAAAGCTCTTGGATTACTCACCTGTAAGGTATCGTAATCCGCTAAATTTGGTGAAACTGCCCCAGTCGAATTTATTTCATTTCTGGCCATAAAAGGCGATTTAACCAAAGCTAAAAACAGTGGGTTGGTTACAGGAGCAATTCCCTGGTCTTTTAAACGCTGCTCTGTATAGGTAAATGATAAACTGGTGCTTCCCTGCAGTTTTTTAGTCAGGTTTAAATCACTATTAAAGCGCGTACTGTATTTTAAATTATCAGTGCTATCAATTACGCCCCGATCTCTGGCATAAGCAGCAGAAAGTGCATACTTCGCAATATTATCGCCACCGGTTACCTTTAAAAAATAGTTCTGATCGAAACTGCTTTTTAATACTTCATTCTGCCAATTCGTTTCATTGTGGTATTTAAAATAATCGGGATTGGTTGGACTGTCGTTCATATAAGGTTTTGCGGCAATGGCACTATTGCTTAAGCCCTGACTTTTTAAAATATCAGAAAGATATAACCTATAATCAGAAGCCCCCATTACAGGTAAGTTTTTAGGCTTGAAATTGAAACCTGCGTAACCAGAAAAATCGATATTGGTGGCCAGATCGTGTGCACGGTTGGTGGTAATTAACACCACCCCATTTGCCGCTTTCACCCCATAAGTCGCTGCCAAAGCCGCATCTTTAATGATGCTGATATTTTCAATATCCCGAACATCGATAAATTGAAGCGGGTTGTTAACATGACCTTTAATTAGCGAAGTACCGTAATTATTGGCATCGAAAATCATTCCATCAACCACATATAAAGGCTGATTTGTAGCATACAGAGAGTTAAATCCTCTGATGAGCACATCGGCACCTACACCAGGCGTTCCTGAGCGCCTGGTAACTTTAACCCCTGCTGCCCTGCCCTGAACGTAACTCATTACACTTTCAGAATTACTGGCCCAGTTGCCTTGCAAACTCACATTACTGATGGCGGGTATTGCCCGCGCCTGAGAAACCGTACCTATCGGCGTAACTACCTCGTTGTAAACCGAGGCAAATGATAACGGGTAAAGTTTGGTTCTGATTTCTTTGTCTTTATAAACCGGTAGCACCTTGGTTTGGAAACCATTACCCGAAATAATAATGCTGGCCTTATAATCGGGTACGACTACAGTAAACCTTCCTTTTTCGTCGGTAATGGCGGCATTAAAACCAGTAACCGTGATATTAATGCCCACTAAAGGCTTATTGGTATTCCCATCGAGCACAACTCCCCTTATTTTTTCACCCTTAACTGCGCGGGCCTTTACTTTTACGGTAGTGGTATCTGTTTCGGTTTTCATCGAATCTACTTCCTGTGCCTGTGCAGCTAAGCCAAACACCAGTAAGCAAAGTAGCATGCCCCAAACTTTTTTTATCGTTGTAAAATTATACATAGTATTTTTTTTGAAAGCAAGATTCATAATTAAGGTAAAACTGGTTCGAAGCGTAGATAATCCAATATGAGTGTACTCACATTTACATTCGTACTGTTTGCAGCGGTTAACCTCACCTGAAAATTGCCAAACTGTGCTGGCGTGTATTCTCCTAAGTAGGTTTCGTTATAGGTTAAGGGATTTACCAGATGGGTATAAAACAAAGTATAACTTACTGTGGCGGGGTTAAAAAAGAAGTAACGCTGTGTAAATGCCGCCACCTGTGGGTCGCCAGGCAAACCAGAAATGGCCCTTGCGTAAACTTTATATTTTACCACAGGTAAATTGGCTTTAGTATAAAACACACCAAATTCGGCATATTTATGGTCATAAACCTCGATATCATTAAAGGTTTTCCCTAAATTATCGAGTTTTGTGCGGTATAAAAGTGTACGTGCAGCACTAACGAATTGTGGTTTTTCACCTTCGATTTTAAATTCTGGTATTTTATCTTTTAAACGGAAAGGCAGTGCATTTACAACATGCACCATCCCGTTACTGGCCCGGTAGGAACGGATAATATTAGCCTTATTGACTGGCACTTTTACGCCTTGTAAAGAAATCAGTGTATCTGGCAACTTTTCAATCGGGTAAACGCCTTTAACGGTTAAATCTTTTACCAAGAAGTAGGAAGCATTCAAATTCGGATCTACACTTGGATAATAGGTTGAAAGTTTTGCCGATTCGGCTGTAAAAGCAGCATCCTGTAATAT
>NZ_JBFTRT010000485.1:0-3985 GCF_056399685.1 Pedobacter sp. 01N416 | reverse complement strand
CTTGGCGGTTATGTAAAAATTGCCGGAATGATTGATGAGAGTATGGATACTGAGCAAATGGCTCAACCTGCTCAGCCATGGGAATTCCGTTCTAAACCAGCCTGGCAACGTTTAATCGTAATGCTTGGTGGTATTATCGTAAACGTAATTGTAGGTATTTTTATCTTCTGGATGTTAACCTTTAACGTCGGGCAAAATTATACCGTTAACAGCAAACTGAACGATGGTATTTCTGTAGGCGCAATTGGGAAAGAAATTGGTTTAAAAAACGGAGATAAGATTTTAGCCATCAACGGCAACAAGTTAATCCGTTTTGAAGATGCTATATCGAGCAAAGTATTGTTTGATGGAGCTCAGCTGACCATTTTAAGGGAGAATAAAACACTTTACATTTCTGTTCCGGATATCATTTTAAATAAAATATCGAAAAACGATAAAGAGAATTTTATCTCGCCCAGATATGCGATGGAAAGTGTAGAAAAGGTAAGTGCACCTGATGAAAAAGCAGATAAACCATCTTTTTTTGATAAGCTGTTTGGCAGGAAGTTCGAGAAGCCCGTATATCCAGCTTATGCTGCAGGAATTAAACCGGGCGATAGTATTTTATCGGTTAATGGAAAACAGATTACTTTCTTCGATCAGTTTAAAGAAGAGGTTTCTAAAAACAAATTAAAACCAATTACCATTAATGCCCTACGCAAAGGCAAAGAAGTAAAGTTCGATCTTAAAGTAAGCAAAGATGGAACGATTGGAATTATCCCTAATCTAAAAATGCCTGAAACTGCACATGTAGATTTTGGCTTTATAGAGTCGTTACCAGTTGGTGCAACTATGGCATGGAGTACTTTTGTAGATAATGCAAAAGGCATTGGCAAAATGATTACCGGAAAGTTAAGTGCACGTAACATCAGCAGCCCGATAGGGATTGCCAAGGTGTACGGCAGTACTTTCGACTGGGTTAAATTCTGGACTTTAACAGGATTAATTTCGATGGCATTGGCATTTATGAATTTATTGCCTATTCCAGGCTTAGATGGAGGCCATGTAGTATTTCTTTTAATCGAAATGGTACAACGTAAGCCTGTAAGCGAAAAAGTGCTGGAAAAGGCGCAAATTGTGGGTTTTGTGATCTTGATCTGTTTAATGGTGTTTGCTTTTGGTAATGATATTCTAAAATCTTTCGGTAAGTAAAACCAAATTTATATAATTGCCGCAGATGCACAGATTTGACGAATCAATCTGAACATCTGCGGCTTTTTAATTTAATATGCACCATGAGCGCAGCAACAACAGATAGTAATTATTTCGATTTTTACGCGTTACCGATCCAGTTTAATCCAGATCAAAATGCAGTTAAAACAAAATTTTATGCATTTAGCAAGCAGTTTCATCCCGATTTTTATGCCAATGAAAGCGAAGAGAAGCAGCAAGAAGTGCTCGATCTGTCAACTTTGAACAATAAGGCTTACCAGACACTGAGTAATGCTAAAAAACGCTTAAAATACGTGCTCGAGTTAAAAGGGATTGTAGAAACAGATGAAGGTTATCAACTGCCCCAATCTTTTCTAATGGAAATGATGGATGTAAACGAGGCCTTAATGGATTTGGAATTCGAGCCGGATGCCGAAAAGCTAGCGCAGGTAAAACGAGATGTTGATGCCATAGAACAAGACCTGGCTAACGAACTGAATGATCTGATAGGTCGTTTTGATGGCAACCCAACAGCATCTGATGCACTATTGCCTTTGATTAAGGATAATTTTTACCGGCAGAAATACGTTGATCGGATTAGGGAACGCTTGCCGAAATAGATGGAAGAAGTTTGAAGTCGGGGAGTCGGAGGTCCGAAGATGTAGCGTAAAAAATAAGCGCCCCACGCTGTGCACTTTGTGCCTTTTCTTTGTGTCTTCTGCGGTTAAAAGATGGAAAGCCCTAAACCTTCCACCTTCGACCTTTGTAAGACACCCGATTGTAAAATCATTTTTTAGTTTTTGATAGGCAAAAGCTTTGTTTTACTTTCGGAGCAAACAATCAGATCAATGAATAGTTCTCTTTCAATTTTTCGTAAAGTGGCCGTAGCGGAAGGCATATCCTATTTGCTTTTATTATTTGTAGCTATGCCGTTAAAGTATTTTGCAGATCTTCCTTTGTATGTAAAATATACCGGATGGGCGCACGGATTATTATTTGTTTTATATGCAGCTACCTTAGTTTTAGCTTGGCAAGAGCAAAAATGGAAGTTTGGTAAAGCCGTTTTGATCTTTTTAGCATCACTTTTGCCATTTATGCCCTTTGTGGTTGATCGCAAATTAAAAGATGAAAGACCCCTAAACTAATTGCCCATTACACAAATTACTTACCTTTGTGTCATATGCGCTTAACAAATGATCGCCAGAGGTAGGTTAGATATCCGTTTTACCGAACTTTTTAAGGGTGCATTATACTGTATTGGTAGTGCTAGCGGTTTTAAAAAAGAACAACCCCGGTTTCCTGAAGAGCAGTTGCCCTGTCTTTCTGTTCGTACAGGTTTACATCTCGTATTAGAAGCACTAAATCTTGAACCTGGTGACGAAATACTGGTTGCAGATATTAACATCCCGGATATGTTTGCAATTATTGCAGCCCATCATTTAAAAGTTATACCATTACCTATAGATATAAATACACTAGGTATATCCGCCGGACAGATAGCGGCAGCTATTACACCCAAAACAAAGCTGCTGCTCATTACCCATTTATTTGGTGCCATAATGGATACCGAAGCACTGCTTGACATAGCCAAATTGCATAATCTGATCGTAATGGAAGATTGTGCGCAAGCTTATGATGGAGTTTATGAAGGGGATTTAAAATCGGACGTGGTATTGTTCAGTTTTGGACTAATTAAGACAAATACAGCCTTAAGTGGTGCGATACTTCAGATTAGAAACGAGCAATTACTGGCTGCGGTAAAAATATTGAACAATAGGCTGCCGGTGCAAAAAGGTAATCGATACTTCAAAAAAATAATTATTGCTACCCTGATTAACATTCTTGTCGCAAGATGGCCATTTACCATAGCTTATTGGCTTTGCAAGCAATTTGGTAAAGACTTTGATGCATTTATTACTGGTTTTACAAGAGGTTTTCCTGGTGCAGATGTAATGGAGAAAATCAAATACAGGCCATGTTATGCCAATTTGTGCATGTTGCAACATAAAGTGAGTGATTTTGATCAATCTCGTATTCATAAAAGGAAAATACTGGCTAACGAATTATTATTGAATGTTGATTCGCAAAATATTATTGGTGCTGCAAACTTAAGGCATACACATTGGGTAATTCCGATAGTAGCGGCTAATCCATCACTGTTAATCGATAAATTAAGAGAAAAAGGATTCGATGCAACGTCAAAAGCCTCTAGTTTAGTTAAGATAGGTTTCACGGGTTTGCCGCCAAAAACCTCAAATGAGCTAATACTTCAAAATTTAGTTTATCTGCCAATGAATGTGAAAATGAGTAAAAAAGAAGTTAAACAATTGAACCAGTTGTTATTAGGTAATGTGTTAAAAGGTGAAGGTTTTAGTAAATCAGATCAGACATAAAAAGAAGCAAATAAAATTTGCGAATTAAGTGCTTAATTTATACATTTGCATCCCGCTGAATAAGCAAATGCCCAGCTGGCGGAATTGGTAGACGCGCTGGTCTCAAACACCTGTGGGAAACCGTGCCGGTTCGACTCCGGCGCTGGGTACAAAGCCGGAAAGATAGTTTTTTGAAACATTCTTTCCGGTTTTTTTATGCTTTAAATTGCTGTTTATCAGGTGTATAAGCTATTTTTGAACTTCGCCAAATTTTGGATCAATACCAAAAGTTGTGGAGTAGTCATTTTTAAGCATACAATTGAGTTAGCCTGTATAGGAAAAACTTTACGCATTTCACGCCACGAAATTGGGATCTAAACGCTTTAATCTTTGCATTGAATGATTCGGCAGAAGCATTGGTC
>NZ_JBFTRT010000484.1:0-3988 GCF_056399685.1 Pedobacter sp. 01N416 | reverse complement strand
ATTTATACCAAAATCTGCATCATAGGTAATGCGTTGGGCATTTGCTGTTCCTTTTTTAGTGGTGATTAAAATTACCCCATTTGCACCCCTTGCACCGTATATGGCCGTTGAAGAAGCATCCTTTAACACCTCTACTGAAGCGATATCGCTTGGGTTAATGTAATCGATAGCGTTACTGTTCTGTGTTTGCGATCCCACTGGCAAAGCCACACCATCTACTACATAAAGTGGATTGTTGCTTGTATTGATTGAACTAAATCCACGGATTTTGATATTAGTCTGCCCGCCGGGCCTACCCGAGTTGGTGTTTACTTGTACACCAGAAATACGGCCAGCTAGTGCCTGGTTTAGCGATGAAGACGGACGTTCCTGAAGTTCGCTGGCTTTGACCACACCAACAGAACCCGTAAGATCTGTTTTTTTCACCGATCCATAACCAATTACCACTACTTCATCTAACTTATTGGCTTCGGCAGGTGCCATTTTAACGCTAATGTTAGCTTCATTGCCTACTGTTATATCTTTATTTTGATAGCCCACATAAGAAAAACGGATCACATCGTTTGTGTTGGCCTCAATGCTGAATTTACCAGCTTCGTCGGTTACAGCAGTTTTACCTGACGAAATGTTTTTGATGCCAACTCCAGGAATAGGCATGTTTTTTTCGTCTAATACGGTCCCTGTAATTACTTTTCGGTTTTGGATATGCACTAAAGGCATATTTAGCTCAGAAAATCCATCGGATTTTTCAGCAACCGGATTCATCGAAAAAGCAGGACTATTGAGCAAAAAAAGCACAGAAAGCCCTGAAATCTTTAGTAGATTGATTTTCATTGGTTTAGGTTTAGTAAATGGTTAGTTAATAATATATAATTCAACTGCTAGCAGCTAAAACGTTTTATCAATTATTCAATAAAAAATAATTGACTGCAAATCATCATCTTTAATCAGAAGGCTTTGAGTTAAAAGCAATTGTGTGATGGGAGATCGTATTTTTAAACGGGTTAAAAACTACACACAAATAAACTACACAGACATATACTGCACCACAGGTAGCAAATATTCCTAAGCTCATCATCATATTCGGTTATTGATAAATCGATTTATCAATTCAATATTAAATATTTTATCACAAAATCAAGAATATTATTTTGATCAGTAGAAGTACACTATCGTATAAATCCGATTACAGTATGATTACTTTTACAGGCGCAAAAATTTTTGAATAAGTATTTCAGGCAAATCAAAAAATGGCTCACTCTAAATTCACTATGCCTCACCTACTTAAGTGTATTTTTAAGAATTTGATAAAAAAATTAAGTTTTTTTTCAAGAGAAAGCACATCAGGTTTCTTATCAGTAACATTGATCAGCATTGTATCGCGAATGTTGTGTTTGGGCCTTGCCGTATATAAACAAGAAAGCCCCATATTGCTATGAGGCCAATTATTTTGTCTTATTCGCATCCACCAATAAAACTAAACCAAACAAACTAATGAAATTAAAAGACAAATAAGTTTGAGAATTGTTTTAATAAATAAAATCTTTTAATATTTTTTTTATTAGGTTATAAGGAATAAAATAGATGCTGCAAAAAAAATGCAATTGAGATCGATATCAGACCATGATAAAAAACGATAGTACAAAAAAGGCACCGAAATTTCCGATGCCTTTAAATGTTGCGCTGTATTTCTGATTAATTTAAATCAAAACGATCTAAATTCATTACTTTATTCCAGATGGCCACAAAGTCTTTTACAAATTTACCTTGTGCATCTGTGCTTGCGTATACCTCTGCAATAGCCCTAAGCTCGGCATTAGAACCAAATACAAGATCTGCACGGGTTGCGGTCCATTTTGGCTGACCAGTTGAACGGCTGCTTCCAATATAGAGTTCTTTATCTTCTGCAACAGCTTTCCATGCGGTTTCCATATCCAAAAGGTTTACAAAAAAGTCGTTAGTTAACTGGCCGGGTTTTTCTGTTAAGACACCATTTTTCGAGCCATCAAAATTTGTATCCAACGCACGTAAACCACCTACCAACACCGTCAGTTCAGGTGCTGTTAAAGTAAGCAACTGGGCTTTATCAATCAGGAATTCTTCTGTAGGAACAGGAGATTTTGAATTACGGTAGTTACGGAAACCATCAGCAGCTGGCTCTAAATAACCAAAAGATTCTACGTCGGTTTGTTCTTGCGAAGCATCCATTCGGCCTGGTGCAAAAGGCACTGTAACTGAATGGCCCGCAGCAGCTTTTTCTACCGCAGCAGCACCTGCCAATACAATTAAATCGGCCAGTGAAACTTTTTTGCCTTCAGCTTGTGCACCATTAAATTCTTTTTGGATTCCTTCCAATACGCCCAATACTTTCTGCAATTGTGGAGGATTGTTAACTGCCCAATCTTTTTGAGGAGCCAAACGGATCCGTGCACCATTGGCACCGCCACGTTTATCAGAACCGCGGAAAGTAGAAGCCGAAGCCCATGCAGTAGAAACCAGTTCGGCCACACTCAATCCTGAAGCCAATACTTTTGCTTTTAATGTTGCGATATCACTTTCATTGATCAATGCATGGTTAACAGCTGGTATCGGATCTTGCCAGAGCAATTCTTCTTGTGGTACATCTGGCCCTAAGTAACGTGCCAAAGGCCCCATATCGCGATGGGTTAATTTAAACCATGCCCTAGCAAATGCATCAGCAAACTGATCTGGGTTTTCTAAGAAACGTCTTGATATTTTTTCATAAGCCGGATCGAACCTTAAAGAAAGGTCGGTGGTAAGCATCGTTGGCAGGTGTTTTTTCGATCCGTCAAATGCATCAGGAATAATGGCGGCTGCATTTATAGCTTTCCATTGATGAGCACCGGCAGGGCTTTTCGATAATTCCCATTCAAATCCAAAAAGGTTTTCAAAAAAATTATTGCTCCACTGCGTTGGTGTTGTGGTCCAGATTACTTCCAATCCACTCGTAATGGCATCAGCACCTTTGCCAGAAGCATAACTGCTGTTCCATCCTAAACCTTGACTTTCGATACCGGCGGCTTCAGGCTCTTTGCCCACGTGATCTGCTGAAGCAGCACCATGGGTTTTACCAAAGGTATGCCCGCCAGCAATTAATGCTACCGTTTCTTCATCATCCATTGCCATGCGGCCAAAAGTATCCCGGATATCTTTCGCAGCAAGAATTGGGTCAGGGTTTCCATCAGGGCCTTCAGGGTTTACATATATTAATCCCATTTGCACGGCAGCAAGTGGTTTTTCTAAGTTACGTGAGTGAACATCTCCATCGGCATTGTCATCCGTAACCACAACACCGTGTGCTTTATGCGCACCGTCAGAACCGTGTGCATAACGGAGATCGCCACCCAGCCAGGTTGTTTCCGAACCCCAATATACCGATTCATCAGCCTCCCAAACGTCCTCACGCCCACCGGCAAATCCAAAGGTTTTGAAGCCCATCGATTCTAAGGCAATATTACCGGTTAAGATCATTAAATCTGCCCATGAAATTTTGCGCCCGTATTTTTGTTTAATCGGCCAAAGTAATCTGCGGGCTTTATCAAGGCTCACATTATCCGGCCAGCTGTTCAGCGGTGCAAAACGTTGTAATCCGGCACCAGCACCACCACGGCCATCGCCCACTCTGTAGGTCCCGGCACTGTGCCATGCCATGCGGATAAATAAACCTCCATAGTGACCAAAATCTGCCGGCCACCAATCTTGCGAATCCGTCATCAGTGCATGAAGGTCTGCCTTTAATGCGGCTAAGTCTAAACTTTTAAAAGCTTCGGCATAACTAAATTCGCCGTCCATTGGGTTGGATAAGTTAGAATGCTGACGCAAAATACCCAACTTTAACTGCTTTGGCCACCAGTCGCCATTTCGGGTACCGCCACCACCTACATTACTTTTCATGCTGCCATTATGAAACGGGCACTTGCTAATATCGTTCGATTCTTTTTCCATATATTTTTTGTTAGTATAATCT
>NZ_JBFTRT010000483.1:0-3989 GCF_056399685.1 Pedobacter sp. 01N416 | reverse complement strand
CGCAGATAATCCAAATCATTTTGAGGAATATATAAAGCATTCCCAAGACCATGGAGATAAGATTATTTCACCAATTGATATTTCAGAATTTGTCTAAAATAAATTCAAGAATTGAATTTTGGCAAAAAAATCATTGTTAAAGTTTAATTAGACTTTCAAGGTATCTAACCGACTCATCGCCAGAAAAAATAATGTTACCGTTTGGATCAATTAAAAAATTTTGAGGAATGCTTTTAATATTGTATTCCCAAGATACTTTTGAATCTGCCCCTGCTTCATCGCGGACCTGAACCCAAGCTAATTTATCTTCTTTGATCGCCCTTAACCAATCTGCTTTATTTTTGTCTAGTGAAACGCTAATGAATTCATATTTACTTTTATCTAGTTTCTTGTAAATACCAATTAAACTAGGATTTTCCTGTCTACAGGGAATACACCAGCTTGCCCAAAAATTTAAAAAGACATATTTCCCTCGATAATCAGATAATTTGATGAGATTATCTGCATTATCATTCATGGAAAACAAAGGAGCTTGATTACTTGGAGAATTGTTTACCTTGTGTTTTTCAAAAGCTATTCTAGCTGAAATAAGCTTTCCTAATTCTTGATTTTGAAGTGTTGTATTTAGGCTGTTCAACAATTTACTGGCGGTATCCACATCAAATTTCCGAATGTATAATTTCAAATATAGAAGGCTCAGGAATTTGTTAGGATTCTTTGAAATAATCTCATGATTAACAAAATCAAGTTCATCTGCGTCAACTTGAGATAATTTATCTTTTGCTAAGCTATCTTTAGATATAATTCCCTGCAATGAATCTCTTCGTGAATTAAAAATTGTAGTTCTTTCTATCCATTTTTTATCGATTTCTTGTTCATTATCTCCAGAGATTTTGACTGTTTTAATATCACCAGACAAGTCAATTGGATTTCCCTTTAGTACAAATGTCGCCAAAAAATCTCCATTTTTTTTTACAAGTGCATATAAATAAGGCTCTTTAATATGTCCCGTAATCTTAAACCGATGATTTTTAACAGTTGTAGAATCTATCACGCTACCCCCATATTTTAACAAGAATATCTTACCTTCTAACTTGTTAATATCCCCATTAATTAAGTACCCTATATTTTTTTCCTGTGCCAAGGCAGATTTTAATTTAACAAAGTTGAAGACTAGAAGGAAAAAGATTAAATGTCGATATCTCATATTGAAACGTTACGTTGAGAATTTAGTGCGGTAGATCAATAAACCTGTCCCGCACTAAATATTGTTGTTGTGTGATTGAACATACTAATTCATCCAAATGAGATGAAAGAAAAATGGAGATTAAAGATATGCTCCAATTTTACTACCTTCTAAACGGGGTCATTTGGCCAGCACTTATTTCCAACACAACGATGGCAACACGCGGCTGTAAGAGATCCACAGCTCGCATCGTCCGCTAAACATTTTGTCGTGGTAGGCTTTTCAACACCGCCCAAAACATTTTTCATTTGATACCTTGAAAGTACCTCTCCAGAACCAAACTGGCTCTTTTTTAACGTTAATCTTTTCATTTTTAGATTGTTTTTTATTTAATGGATCTCTAAATTATTCATAAGTTACCTTATTTATCATGGCCTGAGACCCTTACACCATTTTATTTAAATCTACGTTAATTTATTAAAAATCAGTTGTTTTCAACCATGCTTCTCGCCATGTAGAATTATCCACTTGCCCATTTTTGTCCTGAATACTATTAAGTAATATATATATATCGTTATTCCATGCCTTCACATCTGCCCCATCTATATCAAATTCTTTGATTCTGTCTAATTTTTCTTTCGAACATAGAAAATCTAACCGTGAACCTAATCTTTCAATTGCAAAATGATAGGATTGCCATAGCGGCAAGTAAGTTAAATTCAATATATTTTCTTCTTCCCTTGAAAGTATGGATAGATATTTAAGTAATTTTAGCAGCAACGACCTAACCTTGGTGGTATTGATCTTTGCGCTTAAAACTTTAGTCATTAAAACGATGCATTGAGATAAATGATTTATACCTTCTTTTTCGCTGATTAGCATAAATAGCGATTCTTCATCAATCCGGAAATAATCACAAAGCTCATCCATTGCCAGTACCAAAGTCTCTAAAAGGCAAATTTGTCGGTATCGAATTGGGGCTTGATTCCTTGCAATAAGTCGTTTGTATAAATACAAACATCGTCCCATAGTTCCTTTTCCAAGTGAAATATCAGGCGATTTTGTAAAAACTATTGCATTAAATATTTCATCATCGAATTGTTCCAATACCTCATTTGTATCAATCTGGATAAAAGCATTTTGAGATAAATGCTCTATACCCCATCCTATCCCAAGCCAACCACAATCAAAATCCTGATTTTCAATCGTTTCAATATTATTTTCTATTTCTTTAAGTAGTTCAATGCCAATATTACGCCATGCCTCAACGTTCGACACCTTAAAAAGCTGAAATGAAGCTATGCAAAGGCCCATCATACCGTTGTACAATCCATAATTACCGGCGAGCCTATCTTTCAGGCAAAAGAAGTTTTGCTCATTATTTAGGGTCATATTTTACACGCTTTTATTAGAAGGTTTTGCCCTTTCTTTAAGTAAATACATCTCACATTTCAACATTGCTAAATCCATTTTTGAAAGCTGAAGATTTTTAGGAAGAAAGAATCTATCATTTTCAAATAGAATAGTATTCTTTTCCGTAATTTGCTCTTCCAACATCCGCCTCTTATCCAGAAATAATGCAGCAACCCTTCCTGGCTGTTCTTCTACTTGATATTTCCCATTATTTACAACAAAAAATTCAGGATCCAATATTTTTGAGAATATAGAAGTACTCAGGCCATCAATTTTATAAATAAAATCGTTGTAAATGTAAACTGGATCACACTGGTGCTCCAGAAGGTCTAAACCATTTACGAGTGAAGTTAAAGATAGTACGATATTTGGGTCATAAAAAACAATTTTGCGGGTTTCACAAGACACTATGGTATTGTGAATTAATTCACAATACTGTTGCGAATCTAAAGGTCCCTTAATAAAAAAATAGTCAACCATTTCGAGAAACTTATCACGATTTAACCTACTAATTTTACCTATCTCTAAAACTTTTATTTTAATGTTTATAAAAACATTGAAACTGTTGACAGTAGAGTAAAGATTCTGAAGTGCCTCGTTAGAGGTGGTGATGCCGATAATTACTAAAGTGGTATCTGGGTAGATTTTTCTATATTTCCCAAGTTCTTTTCTATATTTCTCAATCAAATTCACAAGTTGATAACTACAACTGGATCGGTTGATTTCATGAAAAGTTTTATAAAATGGAGAATAGAAAGTATAATCGACCTTTCTGAAGTTTTTCAAATCATCTTCTTCAATATCTCCCGTATAATGCAATATTTTATTAATTTCCAGGGACTGTATATCACTATTAGCCCAAGAAAAATTTAGTTCTTCATGAATTTCAAATTTCTTATCAAAAAATAACGCATTCCACCAAAAAGCCCACATATCTGCACACCATGATTGGATTCCTACATTAATATCATCATTTATATGCCTATGATTTATATTATAGTCCTCTAGTAGTAAAAAAAGGGCCTCACAATCATTTTCCATTTTTTCCCAAAATGATTTTTTACAATTTTTAAACAGATATTGAGCCCCACCGGCATTATAGTCACTGGATCTCACATGGTCAACAGTTACTCCGACTTGACTACACATCTTACTTAAAAGATTTTCATCACTTGCGTTTACGATATAATTACAATCTAAATAGCCTCTAGTATCCGACGTATACCACGTATCATCATTAAATAGTTGATTAAATTTCGGAAGAGATGTGAAAATGATATCAGAATCATGATAAAAAAAAATTTCTTCTTCAAGTTCTGGATAAGAATTAAAATGCTTTAAAATTATATGAGGGCGAATTGAAGAGGCATATTTGCTCGATAGTCTAGTG
>NZ_JBFTRT010000482.1:0-3994 GCF_056399685.1 Pedobacter sp. 01N416 | reverse complement strand
GGCTATTACCGTGATGGTGATTTAAATGGATTGAGTGGTCAACAAGCTATAGACCTTGGGGCCACAGAAAAAAAACCTGTGTATAGCGTAATGGCTATAGAAAACAATACTACGGTTAAATTAAACGGTACTGCATTGGTTACTTTAAATAAGGGGCAAGGCTATTTGTTTAAAGCTGGAATGGGGTCTTTGGTAGAGAGTTCAGCAAAGGTAGTAATGAATGTTTCCTCTAATGCTGATGGTCCTATTGCTTGTTTGGATGGTGTTTATAACTCAATACCTCCTATTACATCGTTAGGTACCGATTATTTAGTGGTACGTAGTGGAGGAAATAACGTAGCTGAACAAACTACAATTATAGCAACTTTACCCAATACTACTGTTACTGTAACAAACTACAATTTAGCTGGGGCCTTGGTATCAACAGATTCTTATACACTTATTGCAGCAGGTAGTTTTGTAACCGTTGATAATGGTATTCGTGGAGGATCTACTGGAAGTGGACAAACAGGTGTTCAATATTCTACGTCAAAAATTTCGGCTACTAAAAACGTAGTGGCTTATAGTGGTGTTGCTGTTGGTTGCGAAGTTGATTTGTTAACTTTGGCCCCTATATCAGCCTGTGGCGGAAGTTTAATTGCGAAAACATACAAATATCGGGATCTTAATCTAGCCGACCTACAATATTTTGGCTATATCACTACTAAAAGTTCAACTGCTAAAATTTATATTACCACAACAGGAAGTGCAACTACAAATTATAACAATACAGATTTAGAAGCGATAGCTGGGGTTGGTATTAGGAGACAGATTGGTAGTAGTGGAATTTATATCATCGATTATACCAATGCAAATATACAATCGCCTGGGGCAATAACCTTTACTAGCGATGTTAGGATGAATGCTGCAATGGTACAGATTCAGGCAAGTCCTGGGGTTTCTATGGCCAATTTTATAACTCCAATGGCAGAACAGCCTATTACACCCATTTTAACACAACCTGATTGCGCTTCTGCTTCACTTTCTGTCGGTGCAGGTGCGGTAGCGCCTTTTCAATGGTATTTAAATGGTATTGCCATAGCAGGTGCAACAGGTAGTACGTTTACACCAACAGAATCTGGCTCTTATTCATTAACAACAACTTTAGAATGTGGCGTTTCGGCGCAATCTGTGCCCGTAACCGTGGCACTTTGTAATGTTGAAAGAAGTGTTACTAAAACCGTTGATGATGCAAAGCCACCTATTAACGGTACCGTTCGTTTTACGATTAGTGCATCAAATACTGGCGTAGGGACAGCTTTGGGGGTTTCTGTTACAGATTTATTGCCTTCAGGTTTTACCTTTATAAGCAGCGTTGCCTCAACAGGTACTTCTTATGACGGAACTACAGGATTATGGAACATTGGGTCGCTAGGGCCAAATGGTTCGGCAACCTTGGTGGTTACGGCAAAAGTAAATTCATCAGGTAATTACACAAATACAGCCACCATTACCGGCTCGCAAACCGATGGTAATACTGCAAACGATGCAAGTTCTGTAACCGTAGTTCCAGTTACCACAATTTCCCTAACTTCTTCTTCTACACCACCGAGTGATGCGCAAACGGTATGTATAAACACAGCCATTACCAATATCACTTATGCCATTGGTGGAACAGCTACAGGTGCAAATGTTACTGGCTTACCTGCGGGAGTTACATCGAGTTATAACAGTAGTACAAGGGTATTAACTATTTCAGGAACACCAACTGCAATTACTGCGGGGCCAATAGATTATGTGGTAACCTCAACAGGGGGGAGCCCAAATGTATCAGCTTCTGGATCAATTCAAGTAAATGGATTGGTAGCAAAGCCAGTATTTGCCGCTGGTGCAACTTCGAGCAGATGCCAGGGTGCGGGATCCCAGTTTTATACCGCAACAGCAACAAATGCAACTGGGATTACCTACATGATCAGTACAGCAAAAAATCAAGCCGTAATCGATGCAGTTACTGGAGAGGTAACCTTTTCAGCATTATTTTCCGGAACGGCCGTAGTAAGGGCTACCGCTGCAGGATGTACTCCTCAATGGACTGAGCATACCATTACTGTTACCTCAACTGGTACTATTGCAGGTACGGCAAGTGTTTGTAGCGGAAATAATGGTGCATTAACCTTAAGTGGAACAACAGCAACGGTGGTAAGATGGGAATATTCAACAGATGGAGGAACAAATTGGATTACTTATTCGCCAGCAACTACAACAACCACATTAAATTATACAAATTTAAATGTAACAACTACTTATAGGGCAATTGTAACTGGTGGCGGATGTGCAGCAGCTGCATCTTCTCCATTCATGGTGAGTGTAACACAAAAACCAGTTATTGCAAACCAAAATTATAATCTCTGTGTATCTGGCTCTTTCAATTTTGCGCCAGTTGAAGCACCAGCCGGTACAACTTATACCTGGTCTGCTCCTGTTACTAGCGGAGGCACTGTAACGGGTGCTACTAGCGGAACAAATGCCGCATCTGTTGTCCAAACCTTAACCAATACAGGAACAACTACAGCTACGGTTGTGTACACCGTTACGCCAACTAATGCAGGCTGTAGTGGTACTACATTTACTATAACAGCAGTTATAGGACCAAATATTTCTGCATCAGCTGGTAACCCGGCAACGCTTTGTAATAACGGGACATTCTCTGTTAATCCAACATCTAGTAATGCAAATTTAAAATATACCTGGACAGCCAGCTTAATCAGCGGCAGTAACCTTACCGGATTTAGCGATGCTACTACGGCCGTTAGTGGTCCAATTAGCCAGGCTTTGGTGAACAACTCTGCTACCGGTGCAACAGTTCGGTATACTGTAACTCCGGTTTTAGACAATTGCAGCGGCAACACATTTACATTTGATGTTACTGTACAGAGTGCGGTTACGCCTGGAACTATTGCGGCTAACCAAACCATTTGTGCCAATACTACCCCAACACCCATTAGTTCTACAGCCAATGGTACAGGGGCGGGCACAATAACTTATACTTGGGAAAATTCTACTAATGGCACTACATGGAATACAATTGCAAGTGCAACATCGGCAACTTATGCACCAGCAGCTTTAACCCAAACTACTCAATACCGCAGAACAACAGTATCTACCCTAAACGGAACAGTATGCCAATCGGCAACCACGAGTCCGGTTATCATTACTGTGGGGACAGCGAGTACAATCACTACCCAGCCAATCAATCAAAATGTTCGGGCTTTATCTAATGTTACTTTAAATGTAGCCACAACTGGAGGCACTGGTACAAGCCAATATCAATGGCAAGTAAGTACTGATAACGGAACTAGTTTTACCAATATTACTGATGGTAGTTTATACAGTGGAGCTACAACTAATTCCTTAACCATTACCGGAGTAAATGGTACAATAGAAGGTTATAAATATAGAGCGTTAATTACACAAACTGACAATGCCTGCGCCACTGTAATTTCAAATGTTGTTAATCTTAACATAGATTCTGACAGGGATGGTGTTCCTGATAACATCGACCCAGATGATGATAATGATGGTATTCCAGATACAGTAGAAGGAACAAGTGATTTTGATCATGATGGCATTCCGAATTATCTGGATATAGATTCAGATAATGATGGTATCGTTGATGCAATAGAATCAAACGGAAATCCAAATAACGATCCTGATAAGGATGGGCGTTTTGGTACAGGAGCCTTTGTCGATACTGATGGTGATGGATTAGCTGATGCGGTTGATCCCAACAATGGAGGGACACCTTTAGTTATTCAGGACAAAGACAAAGATGGGAAGCCAAACTATCTGGATCTCGATTCTGATGGTGATGGAATACCTGATACCTATGAAGCCGCTTTTTATATTATAGATGGCGAAAATGATGGTATTATTGGAACCGGACCTATTATAGATGCTGATAAAGATGGCCTTTCAGATTTAAACGATCCAGATTTTGTGACCGTTAGCCCACTAT
>NZ_JBFTRT010000481.1:0-6995 GCF_056399685.1 Pedobacter sp. 01N416 | reverse complement strand
TCCTTGTGAATTAAATATTTAACCTCTTTGGCCAATTGCATAACCGCAAAGATACTTTTATTGATAAATATTGCACGCTTAAATTGTTGTATTGTTGTAATTTTGTTTAAAGTTTAGGTGGCAGAAAAAAGTTTTGAACCACAGATGAAGAGAATAAACACAGATGGCATTTTTTCGTAGCAGCACAAATGTTCTAAAGCTCTAAATTAGGTGCGGAACACAAAAAAATGTCCACAACAATCTGTGTTCATCTGTGAGAATCTGTGGTTAAAGTAATTATGATATGAACTACGCATCAGTTATAGCATCGCCTGTTGGCACAATAACCATCTTAGCTGATGACGAATTTGTACATGTAATTACTTTTGCTGAAAAGGATATTACAGGATTATCAGAAAACGCACTTACGGTAAAGGTAGCCAATCAGTTAAATGATTATTTTAAAGGCGACTTAAAGGATTTTGATTTCCCGTTGAAGCAAAAAGGGACTGAATTTCAACAGGAGGTCTGGCAGAATTTACTGACTATACCTTTTGGCGAAACCACTTCATATGCCAAATTTTCTGCACACAATCCATTAGCGATACGGGCTATTGCTGCAGCAAATGGAAAAAACAATATTGCCATTGTAGTACCATGTCATAGGGTAATTGGCAGTAACGGCAAACTGGTGGGGTATGCAGGTGGTTTATGGCGTAAGCAATGGCTACTACAACACGAACGTGAGGTTGCCAAAAAAGGACAAACTGAATTAAAATTTTAAAACCCTATTTTTTTTGCAGATGAATACAGACCAAGCCGAAACAACTAAAAATTATATAAAAGCCATCCGTTTAATTAATATTGAAGATAACAAGTGTGCTTTTGAAACGGGTACAATCCCTATCCGTCAACATATCAATGCCAATTATTTTTTCGCCCAAACCGATGTATCAACTTTAGAGAAGATCCCTCATCCTGCACCAAGGCGTCAATACGTAATTACGCTTAAGGGTAAACTTCGGTTTACAGTAAGCAATGGCGAAACATTTATTATCGAGCCGGGGATTATACTCATTGCCAATGATACGGCCGGAGAAGGGCACACCTGGCAAGTTATAGAAGGCAATGAATGGGAAAGAATCTATATTCCCCTGGAAGATGATACCAACGATTATTTTATCGCAGATTAACGTTTTTAAAACCAGCTAAGCTCATAATTGCACAAAAAAGCTTAAGCGGTAATTTTTTCACCACGTTTAACACTGAAAAGCATAAATATAACACCGACCAAAAGTACAATCCAGCCCCACTGGAAATGAACAACTTTACCGATAAGTTTATTGGCGAAGCCATATTTAGTATAATTATTTGCAGTAAAATAAACAGCAACTACCGCTAAAACATACCAGATAGCCATTACGAAACTCATAAACTTAAAGGCACCAACTTTTCTGATAAACAGAAACAATACCGAAATGGCAATAATGGCATAAGTGATCAAAAACAAACGTGCATCTGATTGATACAAATTCCAATTGCCTTTAATGGGTACTTTTAACATTGGGCAGAAACCTGCAATAATACATAACAAAATGCCTAACCAAGCCCTGAATTTATTTAATACTAACATATTTTTTGGTTAATCGGTTAACTGTCTAAATTGGTTAATTGTTTATGACAGAAGTTAATGATTAATAGTTTAATAGCTAACTTGTCTGGCATTTTTTAATGACTAATGACTAATGACTAATGACTAATGACTAATGACTAATGACTAATGACTAATGACTAATGACTAATGACTAATGAACCAAACTATTGTCCCTCAATAATCCCCATCTTATCTGCGAAGTGGGCACAGTAATCACGTAAATCTTCAACAATCAACGTTTCGTTTGTGGCTTTTAAAAAGCTATCGCCCATGGTTTGCAAAGTTTCGTAGAAGAAACGTTTCATCTCATCAACAGGCATATCCTTTGTCCAAAGATCTATCTTTAAAGTGTTTTTATAATTGTGGTCCCAAACCGATAAAAACATCGCCTTTGCAGGCACTTTATCAGCGTTTCCAGCATCTGTACTCTCCCAAAGTATATTATCTGGGTTATTGCCTTCATCTAACTCAACGGTTATTTTTATTTCTGCTTTTTTCATATAATATTGATTTCACCGATTTAACCGATTCCTCCGATTTAGACCGACTAATTTTTCCGGATGCAAAGATGCTTATTTAATTTGATTCCACAGATTGGTTGATTACACCGATAAAGATTGTTGAGAATTTTTACGTTTTAATTACGCTACTTTTTGGAGTATCAGCATCAAAACAGCTGCAATAACGATAAATATCAATTCAACCACCCAGATCCTTTTAATATCTTTTAACGTGAATCGGAAAATCATATCAGTAATAAAGGTTACAAGGATAAGGCAACCTAAAATCAGGAGATAAAAGCCGCTCATATCCACATGGCGTGGTGCTGTGCTTTTCTCTGAAACTAAATTTACAACCACTAATCCCAAACCAATGGCGCTAACGATATTTAAAGGCGTAATCCTAAAGTTCATCTGTGTTTATTTATTTGTTTTCAATTGTCAGATGGAGCCTTTGACAATTGAAATAATTATTTAGAAAATTAATAATTATTTTAATTGTGTCGGGTTCATTACTTTTTCTTATCGAATTTTTTACCTTTTTTAAAAGTCTTTACCTGCTTACCAGCCTTTGCTTTAGCTTTTTCTCGTACCTTTTTCTCTATCGCAGCAGCGTGTTTTTTCTCATGGAAAGCCCCTTTAAAATCAGGATCTTCCTTACGTTTCTGCATATCGATTTCCTTTGCAATATGCTGACGCTCCTCGTAAGGCGTTTCATCAATAAAAACACCTTCCGGAATTTCAGCCACTGGAATATATTGGCGGATCAATTTTTCGATCTTGCGGATATAATATTTTTCGGCATCCGTTGCTAAGGTAATCGCATCACCTTTGGCAAAAGCCCTACCAGTACGGCCAATACGGTGTACATAATCTTCGATAATGATGGGCACATCGAAATTGATCACATGACTTACATCACTCACATCAATACCCCTACTTGCCACATCTGTAGCCACTAGAACCCTGATATTACCTTCTTTGAAACTATTTATGGAGTTAATTCTGGTATTTTGTCCTTTATTGGCGTGGATCACACGGACATTCTCAGCACCATATCTGCGCTCAATGAAACTGTAAATATTATCAGCAACGGTTTTTGTTTTACAGAAAATGATCAGACGGTTAAAAGCCTCATCATTCTTCAGCAAATGCTGCAATAAATTAATTTTAGTTTTGAAATTGGGAACGTAATACAAAGTCTGCGTTACATTTGCTGCAGGAGTTGCTTGCGCAGATGCTTCAATCACAAGTGGATTATTCAAGAAATCGCCCGCAATTTTCTGCACTAAATCGCTCATGGTTGCCGAAAACAATAAATTTTGGCGTTTACGCGGTACGATTTCCAAAATCCGGTGTATAGAGCCAATAAAGCCCATATCCATCATTTTATCCGCTTCATCCAGCACCAAAAATTTTAGGCTCTGTGTATTAATATCACCAGCTAAATATAAATCCAGGAATCTTCCGGGTGTGGCAATTAAAATATCAACCCCTTTTGCAATTTGCTCTTTCTGTGTTTTCGGACCAATTCCACCAAAAATTACCAAGATAGGCTTTTTAAGCGGAAAGCTTAAAAGCAAGTCTAAAGCAAAAAGACCAAAGCTATTTAGAAAAGCAATTTCAGTAATTCTTCGGTTCCGGCAGCCCTGCTATCCGTTTTATCCCGATGAAAATCGGGATGCCCACTACTATCAGGTTTATCTAACCAAAAACAGTAACATTAAACTCAATTCCCCTATCCACAGCATCAAAATCTTGATACTTGATACTAACTACTTAACACTAAATTACTACCTTTGAAACCATGAATACTTACCTGATAAAAGCTGCCACAATTGTAAATGAAGGACAAAAAATTGTTGCCGATGTATTGATAAAAGATGGATTGATAGCCAAAATCGGTCAAAATCTATCTGCACCTGATGCGCAAGAAATTAACGCAGAAGGACAATACCTTTTACCAGGGATGATTGACGATCAGGTACATTTCCGCGAGCCAGGTTTAACCCATAAAGCCGATATTTTTACCGAAAGTATGGCCGCTGTAGCCGGAGGAATTACCTCTTTCATGGAAATGCCCAATACGGTACCCAATACCTTAACACAGGATTTATTAGCTGATAAATATGAAATTGCTGCCCAAACTTCGTTAGCGAATTATTCGTTTTATATGGGGGCCAGTAATGACAATATTGAAGAGGTTTTAAAAACCGATCCTAAAAATGTTTGCGGGATTAAAGTTTTTATGGGTTCATCAACTGGAAATATGCTGGTTGATAACGAAAAAACCTTAGAAAACATTTTTAGCAAAGCACCAATATTAGTGGCCACCCACTGCGAAGATGAAGCAACTATACGCGAAAACTTAGCCAAGTTCAAGGCGCAATACGGTGAAGACCTGACCATTGATATGCATCCTTTAATCCGCAGCGCAGAGGCCTGTTATAAATCTTCATCATTAGCGGTCGAACTGGCTAAAACTTATCGAACCCGCTTGCATATCTTACATATTTCTACTGCAAAAGAAATAGCACTATTCGATAATATTACCGTGCTAAAGGATAAAAAAATTACGGCTGAAGCTTGTGTGCACCACCTTTGGTTTAACGATAAAGATTACGCTTCAAAAGGAAATTTCATTAAATGGAACCCTGCGGTAAAAACCGAAGATGATCAAAAAGGTGTGCTTAAAGGTGTTCTTGAAGATTATATTGATGTAATTGCAACAGATCACGCGCCACACACACTAGCAGAAAAGCAGCAGCCTTACGCCCAAGCCCCATCTGGTGGTCCATTGGTACAACATGCCTTACCAGCACTACTAGAAATGCATTTACAGGGTAAAATCTCTTTAGAGAAAATTGTTGAAAAAACAGCACACAACCTGGCCATCTGTTTTGATATCGAAAAACGCGGTTTCATCCGTGAAGGGTATTGGGCAGACTTAGTGTTGGTAGACCTGAAAGATTCCTGGACAGTAACCAAACTTAATAATTTCTATAAATGTGGTTGGAGTCCGTTCGATGGAGATACCTTCCAGGGATTTCGAGACTGAAAAAAGCCCATACAATCCTGAGTTTGTTAAAGAAATATTAAAAGCAAAAGAAGATATCAAAAATGGCAAAGGCGTAAAAATTGCAGTCGAAGATTTATGGAAGTAATATTTGCTCCAAAGGCAATTGAGCACTTAAACTATTGGAAGAAATCGGGTAACAAAGCTATTCAGAAAAAAATTGAGCAGTTAATTATAGCAATTCAAGAAAATCCGTTTGAAGGGATTGGCAAACCAGAGCCACTTAAATATGAGTTATCAGGCTCTTGGTCTCGTAGAATAAATGAAGAACACCGCATTATTTATGAAATTCACAACGATGGATTAATTGTCATCCTGGAAATTCAATCCCTAAAAGGCCATTATTAAGGGGTGATTAAGCATTTTAAACATACAAAACTGATTATTCTAATCAGCCTCGCTATACTCATTTACCTCTTTGGTTTTTACCCTGGTCTGGTCCAAAAATATTATTCAACAGGTTTTTATCTTTACATTTCTTCAGCATTAAGGTTTATATCATCTATTTTTCCTTTCGCCATTGGCGATATCATTTATGCCTTATTGATTGGTTTTGTACTTTATAAAATTGTGAGGTTTTATAAACAACGAAAATCGCTAAAAAGACAGGATAGGATTCTTGTTCCTTTACAAACTCTCAACTTCTTCCTGATGCTCTATATCATATTCAAAATTGTATGGGGTTTAAATTACAGTCGGCCAAGTATCAGTGAAGAGCTGGGTATTGGCAATGAAAAATACAATGTTAAAGAATTGGTTGTTCTTGGCGATTATTTCATCCAAAAAACCAATAATCTAAAACTAAAACAGGGCAAAGTCCCGACCTACACGATAGATGAATTAGAAAAAAAATCGGCAACAGCCTATTCGCTTATGTCGCGAAAAAATAAATTATTCCAATATCCAAACCCTTGCTTAAAGTCTGTTTTAAATTCATGGCTAATCAGTAAAATTGGCATCGAAGGCTATTACGCCCCGCTTTCTGGCGAAGCCAATATGAATATGAATTTACCAGATTTCGTTAAACCTTATGTAAGCTGCCACGAAATAGGCCATCAATTGGGCGTCGCTTATGAGGATGAAGCCAATCTTTTGGGTTATCTCACGGCAAGCAACAGCGTTGATCTGAATTACCAATATTCTGCCAATTATGAAATGTTGCGGTATATTTTGTTTGAGATCAGGATGAAATCACCTGACGATTATAAATTACTTTATTTGAAACTCGTACCGCAGGTTTTAGCCGATTTCAAAACTGAAAAAGAATTCTGGCGAAAATACAATGGCAATATGTTCGGTTATATGGATGCCGCGTTCGATAGTTTCTTAAAACTGAACAATCAGAAAAAAGGAATCGATAGTTATCAGGATATTGTAATTTGGCTATGGAATATACATAAAAAGGAGTTGACAGTTGCCAATTAACAGTTGATGATGAAAAACTGCAAACCAAAAACTGAACTATCCGTGTATTGCTTCTTTAGTTCCAAAACTCTGAATCAATTCCCCTTCAAAATCTAACCATTCTTTCCAGCGTTTATCTACATCAACATCGGTACTGTATTTACGCGCAAAATTTAAAAATGTGGTATAATGCCCGGCTTCTGACACCATCAGTTCGTGGTAAAACTTGGCCAGCTCCTGATCTTTTATATTTAACGAAAGTACCCTGAAACGTTCGCAGCTTCTGGCTTCAATCATCGCCGCAAATAATAACCGGTCAACAAAAGCCATATTCCGGCTTCCATCTTTTTTGCTAAATTTCACCAAACGACCAACATAGTCA
>NZ_JBFTRT010000480.1:0-4037 GCF_056399685.1 Pedobacter sp. 01N416 | reverse complement strand
TAATAGGGGAGCTTCGGTTAAACGGCCAATTTTACTGTGTAACTGCTGCCATTCCCATTCCTGTAAATTTCCTTTCCTGATTTTTTCCTGCTCTATTTCTGCTTCTCCAGAAATCAAACGATTAACCAGCTGAACAGACGACATCTCTAACGAGAATACTACCGTTGGCTTTGCAAAATCGACGGTGGCATTTCTTGCACAGGTTAGTACGAAAGCCGTTTTTCCCATCGCCGGACGTGCAGCAATAATTACTAAATCCTGCTTTTGCCAACCACCAGTTATTCTATCTAGTCCCGTAAAACCAGTTGGCACACCAGTTAAACCATCGGTTTTGGTACGAAGCTCTTCAAGCGTAGCTAACGATTGTTTAATGATATCATCCATTTTCTGTGTATCTCTACGCAGGTTATTCTGGGCAATTTCGAAAAGTCCTTTTTCTGCCTGATCTAAGAGATCGAAAATATCAGTCGTATCTTCGTAGGCGTTTGTAATAATTTCGGTTGAGATCCTGATCAGTTCACGCTGAATATATTTCTGAGAAATAATACGTGCGTGAAACTCAATATTCGCTGCTGATGCAACTCTATTGGTTAAATTGGTAATGTAGTAGGCGCCACCAACCATTTCTAAAGAGCCTAACGTTCGCAGTTCTGCCGTTACTGTTAAGATATCAACGGGGCGCGATTTTTGAAATAGAATATGAATCGCTTCAAAAATTTTCTGGTGGGCAATGTTATAAAAAACCTCTGGTTTCAAAACATCAATTACAGCAGAAAGCGCATCTTTTTCGAGCATTAACGCTCCAAGAACTGCTTCCTCAAGATCTAATGCCTGAGGGGGAATTTTCCCCTGTGAACTTATAGTATTACTTAACCTGCTTTTTCTAGCAGTTATACTGTTCTTTCCGCCTTGTTCATTATCGATACTCATTCCACAAAAGTAATCAAATTTTGATGCGGTTGTTCGAATTAGTTACTAGCTGTTTGTTAACAAATTGAAGCATAATCAGATTAAATTTTATTGGATTTATGATGCCATATAAATTTTTAAACAATTAAATGTTAATAAGGCGCACATTGTTTAGGGCTAAAACATTTTATTTGAATACTTTTGCCTAACAATTTCAAAACATGGATAATTTTAGAAGACCGCAACGCGCAAAAGAGAATAATGAGTTTGTATTCGGCATCAGGGCTGTAATAGAAGCCGTTAAAGCAGGAAGAGACATTGAAACCATTTACCAGCAACGCGGTCTGGGCGGTGAACTTTTTTTAGAATTAAAAGCCCTTCTAAAAGATACTTTGATTCCCTTAAATTCGGTTCCAATCGAGAAGCTGAACCGGATGTCGCAGAAAAACCATCAAGGTGTAATTGCGGTTATTTCGCCGATTACCTACCAGAATATTGAAGACATTATTCCAACCGTTTTCGAAAAAGGTGAGGTTCCATTAATTTTGGTTTTAGATAGCGTTACCGATGTGCGTAACATGGGTGCGATTGCACGTACGGCCGCCTGTGTAGGGGTGCATGCCATTGTAGTTCCTTTAAAAAATGCTGCGCAGATCAATGCTGATGCCATTAAAACCTCGGCAGGTGCCTTATTCAGTATTCCGATTTGTCGCCATGCTAACCTGCACAAAACCTGTTTGTTTCTACAAGAAAGTGGTTTGCAGGTTGTAGCCTGCACCGAAAAAACCAGTGATTTTATTTATGCGCCAGATTATACCATGCCTACGGCAATTGTAATGGGATCGGAAGATGAAGGAATTTCTAACGATCTTTTAAGGGTAGCCGATCACCTGGCTAAAATACCAATGGCCGGAAAAATCGAATCGTTAAATGTTTCTGTTGCTGCTGGGGTAATATTATATGAGGCCGTTAGACAAAGAACAGTTTAGGTAAGCGGGTTAATAATATCAATAGCTATTAGCTTCATCCCATCGCGCTTCGTCTTCCTAAACTTTTTTTAGGATCTTACGCAAGGGGTAAGATGGAAAATATAAAATGGATGATGAAAACTATGTTACATCATCCATTTTACATTTCATGTATCTATTAAATGAATTTATTTCCAAATCTTGATTTAACTTCGGCTACAAATTCTTTAACCTTTTGTTCTTCATTTCTTGGGCAGATCATTAGCATATTATTGTTTTCCACAACAATGTAATCGTGCAGCCCCTGTAGGATAACCAATTTATCTTCTGGAACATTTACCATACAGTTTGATGAATCGAACATCAGTACCTGTTGTGACGGGATAACGGCATTACCCACATAATCTTTCTCTGCCATCTCATAAATAGAGGCCCAGGTTCCTAAATCAGACCAGCCGAAATCAGATGGAAGTACGTAAACATTTTCTGCTTTTTCCATAATCCCAAAATCTATTGAAATGTTGGTGCATTGGAAATAAGCATTATTGATAAAATCTTTTTCGCCAGCTTTATTCAACTCAGATCTGCCGATATTAAATATCTCGTACATGTCTGGAAGGTGTTTCTCGAAAGCATTCAGTATCGCCTTGGCCGACCAGATAAAGATCCCTGCATTCCACAAGAAATCGCCACTTTGCAAGAATGATTTTGCCAATTCTAAATTTGGCTTTTCGGTAAAGGTTTTAACTTTATGCAGATCAGTATCGGTGTTGAGCACGTAATCTGTATGCTGAATATAACCGTAACCTGTATCCGGGCGGTTTGGTTTAATACCCAAAGTGATTAAACAATCATTTTTCGAGGCAGCCTCTAAAGATTGCCCAATAGATGCTATAAAGCCATCAATATCTGCGATGGTATGATCAGAAGGAGCAACAACAATCGTTGCATTAGGGTTTAACTCGGCAATTTTTAAACTTCCATAAGCAACACAAGGGGCTGTATTTCTCATTAAAGGCTCAGCCAAAATCTGGTTATCTGTTAATTGCGGTAATTGCTCTTTAATTAAATCTGAATAAATTTCGTTGGTAACGATAAATATATTTTCAGGAGGACAGATGTTTAGGAATCTTTCGTAAGTACTTTGAATCAGGGTTTTTCCAACACCGAAAAA
The DNA here is from genome assembly GCF_056399685.1 of Pedobacter sp. 01N416. Classification (NCBI taxonomy): domain Bacteria; kingdom Pseudomonadati; phylum Bacteroidota; class Sphingobacteriia; order Sphingobacteriales; family Sphingobacteriaceae; genus Pedobacter; species Pedobacter sp. 01N416. The sequence continues at coordinate 986 of NZ_JBFTRT010000480.1, read as the reverse complement.
ATCGATAAACTGTTTTGGATATTCCGTTCTGCTTACTGGCCAAAAGCGACTTCCGACGCCACCGGCCATAATTAATGCATAATAATCTTTATTCATTTTTTATTTTAAAAATTACACTATGCCTTCGTTAAGGAGATCGTGTAAATGGATAATGCCAAAGTAAGTATTTTGTTCTAGAACTAGCAACTGTGTAATGTTATTTTGCTTAATAATATCTAAAGCATCAACCGCTAAAGCATCAAATTGTATGCTCTTTGGCGTTCTGCCCATTATATCTTCGGCTTTTAAGTTTGCAATAGAATTGTTATTTTCTAACATCCGCCTTATATCACCATCGGTAATGATGCCAAGTACTTTATCATCGCTATCAACAACAACAACTGCACCCAAACGGTTTTTACTAATTTCTATTAACACATCTTTAACCGATGCGGATGGGTGTATGGAAGGTTTCTCATTAGACAAAGCCAAATCCCGGGCTTTTAAATAGAGTTTTTTACCTAATGATCCACCTGGATGATATTTCGCAAAGTCGGATTCATTAAAATCTCTGCACTCCAATAAACAAATAGCTAAGGCATCGCCCAATGCCAATTGCGCCGTTGTACTGGTAGTGGGGGCCAAATTATGCGGACAGGCTTCTTTTTCGAAAGAAGTGTTCAAAATCAGATCGGCCTGTTCGGCTAAAAAAGAATTCAGTTCACCAACCATCCCGATGAGCAGATTGCCAGATGTTTTCAACAAGGGGGTAAGCACTTTTATTTCTGGCGTGTTTCCACTTTTAGAGAGGCAGATTACAATATCATCTACCTGGATCATCCCCAGATCGCCATGAATAGCATCTGCGGCATGCATAAAAATAGCAGGCGTACCTGTTGAATTAAAAGTAGCTACCATTTTTTGTGCAATGATTGCACTCTTTCCTATACCAGTAACAATTACCCGTCCTTTGCCATGTAAAATGCTTGATACGACTTTTTCAAAAT